>CAZRDD010000175.1:0-9528 GCA_964598675.1 uncultured Parafilimonas sp. | reverse complement strand
CATTTTTTTAATTACGGCAATGGCTTCGTCGTCAAGCCCATACCCTAATTTTTCATCTTTTAGCTTTGGGGCATAAACTTTACCTGTTTCATCAACCGCAAAAACTACGGTAACGGTTCCTTCCACGCCATTGTCTTCGGCATCCTGCGGATATTTAATATTATCCTGTACAAACTTTGCCAGTTCATCTTCTCCTCCGGGAAACATCGGCCTTATTTCGGCATAATTATATACCCCGTCTTTATCAGCTTCCATTTTCTCCTTGGCACCAGGCTTATAAACGGCCATTCTTATCGTACCCTTGTGGCCTTTTTTGGCTGGGTTGGGCTGGGCTGTTACCGTTTTTGTGTTGCTGCTGCTGCTGGTGTCGTTTGCCATAACAGGTTGGCTACCATCGTTTTTAAGGGCATTGGTATCAGCATTCGTTTGCTCAATAGCCGCGTTTTGTTTGTAGGTACTGTCACTATCGTTTTTATAATCGCTGCTGCTTCCGCAGGCAAAAAGCAGGCAGGCATAAGCTGTTACTGCCAACAGCCCGCTGGTGTTGTTTAACATTTTCATGGTTAATAGTTATGTGTTTAATAAATGGTTAAACACATAAATCCAAACATGGTGCCAACTTGAAAAAAAAGGTTGTTAAAGGGTGTTTTACAAACAACTGCTATGCTTTAGTTTTTGGGCTCTCCTTATTCTCACGCATCTGCTTTGTTGTTTTGGTACTGCCATCGTGGCTCCAGCCGGGGGCGTTAAACAGGTAGTTAAAAAAATCTTTAATGTGGCGGGCTTTTTTTAAGTCTTTACCAATATTCACCCATTCATGCAACGCTACTTTTGCCGGATTATATGTTTGCACATTTTTGGTAAGCCCATAGGTAGGCCGGAATGTTTCCTGTTGAAAAGTGCCAAACATCCTGTCCCATATAATAAGGGTGCCTGCATGGTTTTTATCCAGGTACAGCAGGTCGCTGCCGTGGTGTACCCTGTGGTGGCTGGGGGTATTAAATATGTATTCATACCATGCCGGCATCCGTTTAATGGCTTCGGTATGTATCCAAAACTGGTAAATAAGGCTAATGCTTTGCATAAGCAGCA
The DNA here is from genome assembly GCA_964598675.1 of uncultured Parafilimonas sp. GTDB lineage: Bacteria > Bacteroidota > Bacteroidia > Chitinophagales > Chitinophagaceae > JABDFW01. The sequence goes on along the minus strand of CAZRDD010000175.1, from coordinate 8,436 downwards.
TCATGCCCGGTTCAAAACCGGCGAGGGGCATCCACCACCAAAATAAAAATGCCCCGGTTATATTGCCCGTCCAGTTTTGGCGTAATGCTGCTGCAAGGTTGTAGTATTCCGATGAGTGGTGTACCACATGGCTGGCCCAAAAATACCGTACCGTGTGGCTGATGCGGTGAAACCAGTAATAGCTGAAATCGTCTGCAAAAAAGCAAAGCACCCATGCCCACCATGCGTAAAAAGGCACAGTAAAAAGGCGGTACTGGTAAAGCCAGGTATAAACCCCCAGTATAACAAAATTGGTTAACAGCCCAACAAAAAGGTTGCCCAGGCCAAGCGCAATGCTGGTGGCGGCATCTTTTATTTCGTAAAGCTCCCGCTGGGTTTTTACGGCGAATATTAGTTCCAGAACAATTAGAATAATAAAACCGGGTACCGCATCCAGCAAAATATTGGGCAAATTCATAACAGGCAATCTTTGTATAAAGGTACGGAAGGGCTGCCATTGAAAATACAGAGCAGGCAGCACACTTAAAGTTGTGCAGCCACGGCTGAAACATTAACCGTACCTTTGGCGATTATTTATAGTTATATATATGGTTGAGATTGGCAAATTCAATACTTTAAAAGTAGCCCGTAAAACAAATATTGGCTTGTACATGGATGATGGCGGCGAGGGCATTTTACTGCCCAGGCGTTTTGTGCCGCCGGGCATACATGCAGGCGATGAACTGGAAGTGTTTTTATACCACGACTCGGATAACCGTGTTATTGCAACTACCCAAACCCCGAAAGGTGTGGTTGGCGATACTGTAAAGCTTAAAGTGGTAAGCACCACAAAGCAGGGTGCTTTTTTAGATTGGGGTTTGATGAAAGACCTTTTTGTACCAGCATCGCAACAGCGCTCAAAAATGTTGGTTGGCGGTGAGTACATGGTGAAAATTTACCTTGATGAAAGAACGGGCCGCGTTGCTGCCACCGAAAAAACTGAAGCTGCTTTAAGTAACGAGGTATTGACTGTAAAGGAAATGGAATTGGTTGATATTGTGGTTAGCCGCGAAACAGAACTGGGCTACACTGTTATAATAAACAACAAGCATACTGGTATTTTATACTCAAACGAGCTTTACCAGGAAGTAGAACCTGGCCAAAAGTTGCAGGGTTACATAAAAAAAATAAGGACGGATAATAAAATAGATGTTGCCCTTGGCAAGCCCGGCTACCAGCGCGTGGAAGACGAGGCTGCTAAAATTGTAAGGCTGCTAAATGAAAACAATGGTTACCTGCCTTACCACGATAAAAGCTCCCCCGAGGACATCTATTCCTTTTTTGGCATGAGCAAAAAAGCGTTTAAAATGACGATTGGCACCCTGTATAAACAGCGTAAAATAGATTTTACAAAAACAGGTATACAGCTGGTGGCAGAGGATTAATGGCTGCTTTAGTTAACGCAGCACATTTTTAGGTACTCCTTCTTTGGTTATTTTAACAGGCTTTATAAAGCCATGCTCATCAAATACCATTTCGTCAATACAGGTAACGCGGTGGTTACCGTCTGTTTCGCCCAGGGGCCTGCGATGGTAAAAAATATACCACTTATTGCTGCCGGGTACTTGTAAAACGGAGTGGTGCCCTGCACCTGTTGCCACAGTGGAATCTTGCTGTAAAATTTTTCCAATACGGGTAAAGGGCCCGGTGAGCGAATCGGATATAGCATAAGCCACTGAATAATCAGGCCCGGTCCATCCGCCTTCCGACCACATGAAGTAGTATTTGTTATCTTTCAAAAACATAAACGATCCTTCCACATAGCCTTTGGGCGTTATTTCCTTATAAATGGTGCCGTCAGCAAAAGGCAGCAAACCTGTAAAGTCGTTATTCAGCTTTACAATATTGCAATGCCCCCAGCCACCATAGGTCATATAGTATTGGCCATCCTTATCTCTAAAAACAAATTGGTCAATAGGTTGGGCGCCATTGTAAAAGGCTGCTATAAGGGGTTTGCCCAGGTAGTCTTTAAAAGGGCCACCAGGTTTATCGGCTACAGCTATGCCAATACCGCCTTTTTGTTCATTTTTCTGAATATCATTTGCACCAAAAAACAAGTAATATTTGCCGCCTTTTTCTACTATAGAAGGTGCCCAAACAGCGCGGTTGGCCCATTTAACTGATGCTGTATCAACTATATGGCTATGCTTTGTCCAGTGTACCAGGTCGGGGGAAGAGTAAGCATCCAAAAAAAACTGTTCATCGTATTTGGCAGACCAGGTTGGGTATACCCAGTACTCATGGTTAAATATCCTGGCTTCAGGGTCGGCATACCAACCAGGGAATATTGGGTTGCCTGATGATTGCGCAAACAGTTGGCTGGCAACTGCGGATACCAATAACGAAAGAAACAGCTTTTTATAAAACATACCTTTTAACTTGAAAAGCAAATATAATTGGTGCAGAGATGCCTGTAATAACCATTTGGTAAACAGGGCGAACTAAATTTTTCTATTGTTAATGTGCCTGCCGGTAATGTTGCAGCAATGCATCGCCACCAAAATCGTGCTTCAGGTCGCGCAATACGGTATGTACATGGTTGGCATTGTTCTGTGTATTATCGTATTCAATAATAATGCTTGGGCCCTGTATACGGTAATAATGCGGGTGGCCCAGGCCGGGTGCATCGGTAAAGCCAGCCCATGCAAAATACAGGTTATCAAGGCCCGCCTGTTCAGTTTCCTTCAGCATATTATCTGCAAAAAGCCTGGTATACCGGTTAATGTATAATCTTACCAACTGTAAAAAAAGCTCCTTTTGCTTATTATCCATTTGTGCATAACTCAAACCTGCGGGCTTTTGCAGCATGGCATTGCGGGTGTTGGATGTTACAATTTCGCCGGGGGCCGTACTGTCAAAAACGGCTGTTTTAAGTTGCCCCGGTGTTAAGGCATGCAGCAGGTTAAAGGCCATAACGGTTTCGTCTTTTAAAACCTGTTGCCCTTTAAGCGGCCCATCTTGTACAACGGCCGGGTTGGAGCCTAAAAAGCCAGGCGTGCCAGCAACAAGCCGGTTTTTTTCGGCATAAAAATTAAAGGCAACATGGTGGCCTTCCAGCCGCCAGCCCCAGGTAGTACTGTCGCCGGGTATGCCAAATATGGTAAAAAAATATTTTCCGGTATCGCGGTAATGGTCATCTGCAGCCCTGTTCTCAATTCTTTTCAAAATACTGTCAAGCAGCATAATGCTTTTTACTTTATTAACGGTTTGGCTGCTCAGGCAAGTTTTCAGCAATACAAAAGCAGCCTCTTTTTGTATAGCGGTAAGGTCATTCAGTGCAATACCTTTACGGTTGTCAAGCGGCACATAATTAAAATGGTAACGTTCATCAATATCAAAAGGGTAAAGTGCTTTTAGTTTTTGGGTGGCATCAAGGCGGCTTATAAAGTCATTGGCTGCCCCAGCTATATTTTGTGCTTTGCTGTTAAGGCATACCGTCAAAAGGCAGGCGGTCATCAAAAATATCTTCATACAGCTGTTATATTTTAATTGTGCAGCAAGTTAATGTTTAAAATGGGCATAAAAGCGTTAGTTAGCAATGCTTTTAATATTATGAGTACGGTTAAAGTGTAGCATTGTTAAAGTGCAGCCATTATCTTTACCGCATATATATAGGCAGTCATTATGAAAAAAATCTTATTTATCAGCAGCCTGGCAGTAGCCTCGTTTTTACAGGCAGCAGCAGGTTTTGGCGGAGACTCCGCAGCAGTTGTAAAAAAACAAACGGGCGGCGGTATGCCAGAAGCTGGATTAAAACTACAACCGGGTTTTACCGCAAATGTATTGGCTACCGGTGTAGATGGTGCCAGGCATTTGGCAGTAACAAAGCAGGGTAATATTTATGTAAAGCTTGGGTGGCTTAAAAATGGTAAGGGTATATGGTACCTGGCCGATAGAGACCATAACGGCACGTACGATGAGCAGTCTGGTTTTGGCAGCTACCCGGGCACAGGCATTTTTGTAAGGGATGGCTACCTGTATGCATCATCAAACCAGGAAGTATTTAAATATTCATTAAATGAAAAAGGGGAGGTGAAGAACCCCGAACAGCCAGAAAAAGTGATTACAGGGCTGGTTGACCGCGACCGTGACAATGCTAAAGCCATTACCATTGATAATACAGGGCATATTTATGTGGCTGTTGGCTCTTATACCAATGCCTGCTTAACCGGTAAATCGCTGGTGGGGCCTTCCCCCTGCCCGTTGCTTGATTCGGTAGGTGGTATATGGCAGTTTAGCACCGGCAAGGCAAACCAAACCTATAAAGATGGGGTACATTACGCAACCGGTTTAAAAAATGTGGTTGGTATTAATTGGGATGCAGCTACCAACACAGTATTTGTTATGCAGCATAACCGCGACCAGTTGCACGACCTTTTTCCTCAATACTTTACGGAGAAGCAGAGTAGTTTGTTACCTGCCGAAACATTATACAAACTGCACAAAGGCACCGATGCTGGCTGGCCTTACGTATATTATGACCATCTGCAGCATAAAAAAATATTGGCACCGGAGTATGGCGGCGATGGAAAGAAAACCGGTGGCGAAAAAGCCCAGGACCCTTTTGCTGCTTTTCCGGCACATCTTGCCTCCGATGGTATATTGTTTTATACAGGCAACAGTTTTCCTGCAAGGTATAAAAATGGGGTATTCATTGCTTTTCATGGTAAATCGCCTGAGCTTAATAAAGGTTATTTAATAGCATTTGTGCCTTTTGTAAATGGTAAAGCATCGGAAAAATGGGAGATTTTTGCTGATGATTTTGCCGGGCAGGGATATGAAAAAGCTACCACCGGCCCCAAGCACAAACCTTGCGGGCTTGCACAGGGCCCCGATGGTGCCATTTATGTGGCCGACGATGCTGGCGGGTATATTTATCGTATTCAATACAAAAAATAGTTATTGTAAGTGGCAGTAAATAACCGAATTAAAAGCCTTGCCCAAACGCTTTGGGATTATATGCACATGGGGCACAGCCTTGAAAAAGCAGATTGTATTTTGGCACTTGGCAGCCACGACCTGCGCGTAGCTGAGCGTGGTGCAGAGCTGTACCTGCAGGGCTGGGCACCTTTGCTGATTTTTTCGGGAGGCCTTGGCAATTTTACAAAAGATATGTGGACGGAGAAGGAGGCTGATAAGTTTGCAGTGGTGGCTGAAAAAATGGGGGTTCCTCCGGCGGCGATTCTACGGGAAAACATGTCTACCAACACCGGGGAAAACATCCAGTTTACCAAGGTGTTGCTGCAACAAAGGGGCATAAGCCCTTCATCGTTCATTGTGGTGCAGAAACCATATATGGAAAGAAGAAGCTATGCCACCTTTGAGAAAAATTGGCCCGGCCAGCACTTTATGGTTACCAGCCCGCAAATAGCTTTTGACGACTACCCTACAAAAGAAATAACCCTTGATTACTTAATAAACATAATGGTGGGCGACCTTCAGCGTATAAAGGAATACCCTGCAAAGGGCTTTCAAATATACCAGGAGATACCTGATGAAGTATGGGATGCATTTGAGCAACTTGTTGCGGCCGGTTTTAATAAGCATTTGATTAAGGAATGACCATAAAAGCTAAAGCCCCGTTACAGCGGGGCTTTAACTTTTATATTGTAGGGCAAACTATATGTGTGCCTGTATTTTTTTGTCGAGAATTGTTTTGGGCGCTGCACCAATTTGTTTGTCAACTACTTTACCATCTTTAATAAATAAAATAGCAGGTATAGAAGTAATACCGTATTTTATGCTAACATCGGGGTTATGGTCAACGTTTAATTTGCCTATGTTAACTTTGCCGTTATAGTCTTTTGACAATTCTTCAATAACTGGCCCTATTGCACGGCAAGGTCCGCACCATTCTGCCCAAAAATCAACCACTGTCAATTTATCACTTTCCAAAACTGAATTCTGGAAATTTGCGTCTGTGAATTCTAAAGCCATAGTATGTGTTTTTAATTTTAAAATTTCTTTAGGATAGAGTACAAAATTAAATCCAAAATTGTGAATCTACCTATTTGACTTATCCACGAATGTTATTACTGACGAACGGGCAGCAGATGCCTGACAATTTATGATGCTATATGACAGCCGGGCAGTATATGTGTATATACATGTAATTTTTGTATTATGTTGATGTTTGAAGTTATCATATACAGGAAGTAAAAATGTAAGGTTTTTCGCTGCTGCCCTGCAGGATGGCTGAATTTTAAAGCAGTACCAAAGGTTCTTACGACAGAAGGCTCTGCCTTACCATAAACTCCAGCTTTTTATTGGCATCAATCAGTTTTTCGGTAAGCTCAACGTTTTCTTTGCGTAAATAATACACTTCGTAAGCCTTTTCAATAAATATTTTTACATCATTTTCGTTCCATGGTTTTGTTAAGTATTTGTAAACTTGCCCACGGTTAATGGCATCAACCACTGCGTTAATATCTGTATAGCCTGTAATGAGTATTCTAATAGGATCGGGGAAGGTTGTGAGTATGGATTCAAAAAATTCTATCCCTGTCATTTTGGGCATTCTTTGGTCGCTTAAAATAACATGGACGGTATTATTTTCAAGAATTTTTCGGCCTTCTTCTGCACTTTCCGCTGTAAAAACGTTATAGCTTCGCCTGAAGGAGGCTTTGAAGGCGGTTAGGTTATGTGGTTCGTCGTCAATGTATAATATAGTTATCATAGTTGTGTTTAAGTTAAATATTGGATTTGCCGCAAATTAATCTATCCTTGTGAAAATGTGTAAAATATTATAAAAATATTGACTGTATTAACCTGTAAGGTGTTTTATTTGTACTAAAATTGTTTGGGCTAAAAGTTTAACCAATACCTGTGTAAAACCATGGAAACGGAAATAAGGATTAGAGCTTTCAGAGCACCGGATGACATAGAAACCTGCAAAAAATTTATTGTAGGGCACCGGCGGGTGCTTGAGATATACGGAATTTCTAATATTACCACCAATACGGAGGATTGGATGTTCAGCAGGGCGGTTTTTGTGGTGGTGGTTGAAACAATGGATGGGGAAAAGCTGTATGGCGGGGCAAGGGTACAGGTAGCCGATGGCATTACGCCGTTGCCAATAGAAACCGCCACCAGTAAAATGGACCCCAGGATTTGCGATATAGTAACAGATTATGCCCGGTTTGGTACAGCAGAACTTTCTGGCTTATGGAATTCGAAAGAAGTTGCCGGTTATGGTATAGGAAGCTTTTTTCCAATAAGGGCCTCTTTGGTTATTTTAGAGCAAATAGGCCTTGAATCGTTGTTTTTTCTTTGCTCACCCCTTACCGTGCGGTTTAATAAATGGGTTGGCAGCAGGGTTTTAACTGAATTGGGTAATATGGGTACATTCTACTACCCTAAACTGGACTTACTGGCAACTGCCGCGGTGCTTGAAAATGCCATAGAATTGCCCATAGCCCACCCGCGCGAGCAGGCACGCATTAAAATGATGCGGCAAAACCTTCACCTGGTTAACGATGAAAAATCGCCTTTTAAAAATGTTGATATAAAAGTTCATTATAACCTGGAAATTCCATCTGCAAACCCGCTTGAGTTTAAAATTAATCGTGTGAAAAACAACATGTAATTATTTTATAAACAGCCTTATCTTTATTATTTACTCAATATCAATATGAAATTTATCCGGCCTCTGTTAGTTGCATGCCTTTATTTTATTGCACAAAATACTTTTGCTCAAAAGGCAGTGGTACTTAATGCTGCTGGTTACCCCTTTCAGGCCGGCGATAAAGCCGAAATGTTTATTGATACAACTGGCCGGTACACAGCCGCCAACGTGGTGCATAGCGACCGTTTTTATCTCAACCCTAAAAAGGTGTTCACCTCGCTGCTGCCGGAAAATAATATTTGGATACGGGTTAAACTGGAAAATAAAAGTGGTGCGGACAGGCATATTTTAAGCCTCGAATACCCCAATATTGCCTCCATTGATTTTTATACAGAGCGTGTTGCCGACAGCAGCCTTATGCTTTTATCGTCAACCGGCAACCGATATCCTTTTACGCAAAGGCAGGACGCAAGCCTTTTTTATAATTTTAAAATTGACATACCTGCCGACTCGGTAAAAACATACTACCTGCATATAGTAAGTATGCACCCTGTTTCTTTACCACTTGTTATTCAAACGGAGCAGTCGTTACAGGATACCTCCTCCACGCAAACGCTTATTATAGGGCTGTATACGGGGTTTATCATGTCAATTTTATTATATAACCTGTTCCTGTTTTTTGCTGTTAGAGACAGGAGTTATATATACTACGTGTTTTACCTGCTCAGCCTTTTGCTTGCACAGCTAACGTTTTCGGGCTGGACGTTTAAATACTTGTGGCCTTCTCACCCAGAGTTTAACCGTTATGCAGTTATATTCACCACCTCAGTAAC
>CAZRDD010000174.1:0-9548 GCA_964598675.1 uncultured Parafilimonas sp. | reverse complement strand
AAAAAGCGAGGTTAAAATAATTTATACTGATGAGGCTATTTATGTAGGGGCCTGCCTGCACGACGACCCCAGGCAGATAAAACACCAGCTAACCCAGCGCGACAATGAAAAGCGCCAGGATGCCGATAACTTTGGTGTTGCATTTGATACTTATAACGATAAACAAAACGCCTTTATGTTCATCGTAACATCCGCCAATGTGCAAAGCGATGTACGTATATCTTCCACATTTATTCAAAGCGATAATAGTTTTGGCTCCGGCTCATTCAACACCCCTGGGTTTGATTACAACTGGGATGCCGTTTGGGACAGCCATGTTAGTATTGTGGAAGATGGATGGATTGCTGAATTGGAAATCCCTTTTTCTGCGCTCCGGTTTTCAAAAAAAGATGTTGAAGAGTGGGGTGTTAATTTTTCCAGGTTCATCCGCAGGCATAACGAGCAATCTTACTGGAACGCTGTTGACCCTAAAATGGGGGGCTTTGTAAACCAGTTTGGTAAGCTGGACAGTCTTATAAAGCTGGAACCACCCTTACGGTTATCGCTCTTACCTTATGTATCGTCAGGCTATAGAAATATACCCACCGCCAACGGAACGATACGCGGTTTTACCAACAGCGGGGGCATGGATATAAAATATGGCATAAACGAAAGTTTTACCATGGATATGACGCTGGTGCCCGATTTTGGCCAGGTGCAAAGCGATAATGTTATTTTAAACCTTACCCCTTACGAGCAGCGTTATGCCGAAAACCGCCCATTTTTTACCGAGGGTACGGAGATGTTTAATAAAGCGGGCATTTTTTACTCAAGAAGGGTTGGCGGAACGCCCACTGGCTACTATGATGCCCTGCAACTGGCCTCAGACAGCGGGTACACCATTATCAAAAACCCTTCATCCACACAATTATACAATGCCACAAAGTTTAGCGGCAGAACAAAAAACAACCTGGGTATTGGCATATTTAATGCGGTTACAGCACCTATGTATGCTGAGTTTTTAAAGCCCGGTGGCGAGGTATTGCGTAAACAAACCGAGCCATTGGCCAACTATAACATTGTTGTATTAGACCAGGCGCTTAAAAACCGTAGCTCAGTTACTTTTACAAATACAAGTGTATTACGCAAAGGCGATGGCCGCGATGCGGATGTAACCGCGCTTGATTTGTCGCTGTTCGATAAAAAGAATACGTATAACTTTCAGGCCAAAGGCAGGTTTAGCACCGTTAGTGGCAGCGATGCTCACAATGGCTTTAAGTTTTTTACCAGCATTGATAAAGTAAGTGGCAAATGGCAATGGGGTGGTTATGGCAATGTAACATCTGTGAACTACGACCCTAACGATTTGGGCATCCTCCGCACACCCAATGCTTTTTTTTACGGTGGCTATGTTTCGTTTAACCAGTTTGCGCCCAATAAGCATTTTAATTCAAGAAATTATACAGTAAGCATAGAGGATAACTACCTGTACCAGCCATTTGGCCACGGGGAAACCCATATTAGTGCCGATTTTTTACATGTATTTAGAAATTTTTGGGATGCCAGCCTTATTATAGAAGCTTCGCCCTTTTGGTTCAACGATTTTTATGAACTGAGAACAGCAGGCCGTGCCATGAAACGCACCCCTTGGGCTTTTATAGGCCTCAGGGGCAGTACCGACAGCCGCAAAAAATTATACTACAGTTATTTTTATGGTTATGCCGATTTTTCACCGTTAAAAAACGATCCTTTTTACGTGATGCGCAATGCTTTGCGTTACCGTTTTAGCCCCCGTTTTAGCCTCGATTTTAGCGAGGAAAGCCAGCACGACCTTGGCAATTTTGGTGCAGCCCTGGATGGTAACGGCAATGCTGTAATTATAAACGATACCAGTATTATGGCAAGGCGAACAGTTGTACAGTTTACAACATTGGTTAATGGTATTTATAATTTTAAAGCCAGGATGAACCTAAGCCTTAGGCTCAGGCATTACTGGAGTAAAGTTACCAATGTGGCTTTTTACGATGTTAAGCCAGACGGGTACTGGACGGAAAGGACTTTCTTACCCGGCCACGACGAAAATTTTAATACGTTTAATGTTGATATGTTTTTTACCTGGGATTTCAGGCTGGGCAGCCGCCTTATCATTGGTTGGAAAAATGCATTGGGGCCCGATGCTTCCGTTGATGGCCTGCAATACACCAAATATCTTGGTAACCTGCAGCACGTATTCAGTATACCCCATAGCAATGAGCTAAGTGTAAAGTTTGTGTACTATATTGATTACAACGATTTGCGCAAGCGGAAAAACAGTTAACAATCCCATCAGCGTTAAATAAATACTGTTAAGCAAAAAGCCTTTGTATGCCTTGTGGTTACAAAGGCTTTTTTATTACAGCAGCAGTATGTGTCCGCAAAAACGTACACATAGTGTTCGCCTGCGTACAGTGTACATACATAGTGCCGTATATAACTGCTTTACTAACAGCAACTTCTGTTTTGGCACACCCATTGAATATTTTAAAGCTGTTTTAGCAACTTAACCGGCTTTATAATTTAAATTAAAACAATATATAAGTAACAGGTATGCAGGGGGTGAGGTTGGTTTATGGATAAATATGTGTGGTGAGCCTAAGGCACAATTGTATTCAAGTACATCATTAATATTTTTTATTGTCGCAGTTTGGTTTTTTTAACGGGGGAGGTCGTCTGCTTCCCCCATTTTTTTAGTCGGTTGTAACCAACCGTATTTGTATGGGTACACCATGCTAACGTACTTCTAAAAAAAGCGATAAAGCACTCACTCGTTTTTGTTGCAGCAATACATTTTCGGCAGGCAATTATCAAGTACATTTGTTTTGCCCCCAGCAGAACATTATTTACTGGCGGGTAGTAAATAAACTTTGTAATTAGCAGCCACACAGTTACTGCTGCTTAAAGCTTGTTGTTATGTATTATCTTAAAGCGGTGCATATTATTTTTGTTGTAACCTGGTTTGCAGGTATTTTTTATATGCCCAGGTTATTTATCTACAATACCGAGGCTGCTGAAAAGCCTGCCGAAATAAAAGCTGCGTTGCGTGAGCAGTTTAATATTATGATGAAGCGCCTTTGGTATGGCATAACCTGGCCTTCGGCTATTTTAACCTTGTTTTTTGGCCTGTGGACGATGGTTAACGAGGGGTGGCATAAGTTGTTGTTTCAACCGGCTGGCCACTGGCTGCTGGTTAAGCTGGGGTTTGTGGTGCTGCTGTACATTTACTTTTTTAGCCTGCATAAAATTTTTAAGCAACAGCTAAATGGTATATTTAAATACTCCTCTCAAAGCCTGCGTATGTATAACGAGGTGGCTACCGTTTTTTTAGTAGCTATTGTAATGCTGGCCACCGTTAAGGATAGCCTTAGTTTTGTGTGGGGGCTTATAGTGCTGGCCGGGTTTATAATAATATTAATCAGCGCCATTAAAGTGTATAAAATAATCAGGAACCAAAATTAGCCTGCTTGTTTGGTTGTATCGGTGTTTTTGTTTCCCGCAAAATTTACAAACGAATTGTTATGATGAGAATATATACCCTTGTTGCAACTTTGTTAGTGCTGGTTTGTACAGCCTGCAAAACAAAGCAGCAGGCCGATTTAATTGTACATAATGCTTTGATATATACCGTTGACAGCAGTTTTAGCACAGCCGGGGCCATTGCCGTAAAAGATGGCAAAATACTGGCATTGGGTAACAACGACAGCGTTTTAAATGCCTTCACCGCAACTGAAATGGTAGATGCCGGGGGTAAGGCGGTGTTCCCCGGTTTTATTGATGCCCATGCACATTTTGTAGGTTATGGTAAATCCTTATTTGCGGTGGACCTTTATGGTTGTGCAAGTGCAGAGGAGATGGTGGCGAGGGTACAAAAATTTGCAGCAGAGCATCCATCCGAAACGTGGATTACCGGCCGAGGCTGGGACCAAAATAAATTTCCCGGCAAGCAGTTTCCTACAAACGAAACCCTGAGCAGCCTTTTTCCTGATAAACCGGTATCGCTGGAAAGGGTTGATGGGCATGCGTTGCTGGTAAATGATAAAGCCCTGCAACTGGCAGGTGTAAAACCTGGCCAGGTACTTACCGGGGGCAGTGTTGAAACTAAAAATGGCAGACTTACAGGTATTTTAATTGATAATGCTACTGGTTTGGTAGAAAATGTTATGCCTAGCCCGTCCGGTGCAGATTATGCCAAATGGCTGATTGCTGCGCAACAAAACTGTTTTGCACAGGGCCGGACCACTATTACAGATTGTGGGTTGAGTTACAGCGATGTAGATAAAATAGACACCCTGCAGCAGCAAGGTAAGCTTGATATGCGCATGTATGTTATGTTGGCCGATGCAAAGGAAAACTACGATAAATATTTGCAGCGTGGCCCTTATAAAACCGCTAAGCTGTTTGTACATGGGTTTAAAGTGTATGCTGATGGGGCGTTGGGCAGCCGGGGTGCCTGCCTTTTGCAGCCTTATGCAGACAGGAAAGACTGGAGCGGCTTTTTGTTAAACACAAAACAGCATTACGATTCTGTGGCGGAGTTGCTGGCGGGTACCGATTTTCAAATGTGTACCCACGCCATTGGCGATTCTGGCAACCGCGTTATTCTGCAGGCTTATAACAAATATTTAAAGGGCAAAAATGATAAACGCTGGCGTATTGAACACGCGCAAATTATCAACCAGGCTGATTTCGATTTGTTTGGAGCCACCTCTATAGTGCCATCTGTACAGCCAACGCATGCAACAAGCGATATGTATTGGGCGGCAGACCGGTTGGGGGCAGAGCGGTTAAAGGGCGGCTATGCTTATAAGCAGTTATTGCAGCAAAACGGTTGGCTTCCGTTGGGTACTGATTTTCCGGTGGAAGATATTAGCCCTTTCAAAACCTTTTTGGCAGCCGTTTTTCGGGAGGATGCAAAAGGGTATCCGGCAGGGGGCTTTCAAATGGAAAATGCGTTGAGCAGGGAAGAAACTATACGTGGCATGACCATTTGGGCAGCAAAAGCCGGATTTTTGGAGAAAGAAACTGGCAGCCTCGAAAAAGGTAAATCAGCAGATTTTATCATCCTGGATAAAGACCTTATGAAAGTTGGCTGGAACGAGGTGTTGCAAACAAAAGTAATAGCCACTTACGAGGCTGGTAAAAAAGTGTACAGCAAAAAATAACCTGCCTGTTAAACAAAGTAGCGGGCCTGAGCAATTAATTATCCGCTTTAAATTGCTTTATCTACCCTTTGGTTAGTTCCCTGAATATTTCCTCCAGGTTATCACCCCTGGTGCCTAAAGAAACAATATCAAGGTTGTGGCGGATGGAAAGTTCCAGCACCTGCTTGCGGGCTTCATCAATATTATTGGTGGTAAGCTGCCAGCTGCCATCGCCCGATAAAGTGGCCGAAGAAATGGCAGAGAGGCTTTGCAGCAAAGCAGCATTGGCCTGTGTTTTAAAAGATACCTGTACAATATTGCTGCTCCTTGCTTGCTGAAGGTTGGCAAGGCTGTTATCGGCAACAATTTCGCCTTTGTTAATAATAATCACCCTGTCACAAACGGCTTGTACTTCCTGTAAAATATGCGAGGAGAAGAGTACGGTTTTATTAGTACCCTGCTGCTTTATTACATTGCGTATTTCAATAATCTGGTTGGGGTCAAGGCCGGTGGTAGGTTCATCCAGTATAAGCACTTCTGGGTCGTGTACCAGGGCTGCTGCCAATCCAACACGTTGCTTATAGCCTTTGGAAAGCTGGCCCGTTTTTTTTCTGCTTTCCAGTGTAAGCCCGGTAAGTTCAATCACATGGTCAACGGCCTTTTTACTGTCCGGCAGGTTATGCACACCCGCAACAAAGGCAAGGTATTCCCGTACATACATATCGTAATACAGCGGGTTAGCCTCAGCCAGGTAACCTATTTTTCTCTTTACTTCCAGCGGCTGTAAAGTAACATCCATGCCGCATACACTTGCTGTACCAGCATCAGGGGCAAGGTACCCGGTAATTATTTTCATGGTGGTGCTTTTGCCAGCGCCATTAGGCCCAAGAAAGCCCACAATCTCCCCTTTGTTAACCGAAAACGAAATATTGTTAACGGCTTTTTGATTACCGTATATTTTTAAAAGTTGTGTAACCTTTATTGACATGAAATGGTATTTTACCCCTTAAACGTGCAAAAAGCGCATTAAGGTATTACAATCATTATTTGATGAGAATTTTTACAAAAGTGAGTATAGTGGCGATGGTGTAAATAAATATACTCATAAAGTTTTGAAGCTTCATAATAAACCGCTCAAAATTGGTTTCTGCCATATCTCTCTCCACAAGGCTGTTCCACTTAAAAATATATGATACTATACCAATCACCGTGCGCTCATAGTTTTTTATGAATAATAATGTCAGCAATATTTTACCGGCTATAAGGCCCCCCAATGCAAGGGAAGCCAATAGTGTATAGTTTGCCAAAAAAAATGCCCACATATTAAATAATCTTCATTTGTTAATGGTAAATAATGTTGCCTGCCGGTAATCCACAAAACTTTAGCTCACCAAAGATATTGTAAAAACTATACCGTAGTAGGTGTAAGTTATTTGGGCCGCATATAATACACGGGCTTTTGAAATGTAGTAATGCATGCTTTATGTTATAAACAGGTTGAAACCGGGTAAAATAAACAGTAAGGCTGGAGGGTGGGGTTTGAGGGGCGTAATTTGCATAAACTGCGAAAAAATTAATATGCTATTCAATTACAAATGTTTGTTGCTTACTTTTATAGGGGCTTAATGCTATTTATTTTACATGCACCGGAGTGTTACATTAAAATAAATTTTCTAAGTTAGCTTTATAAAAATATTTCTTCAAGGCGGTTTGGTTGTATTTTTGCGCCTTCTAAAAATGCGGTTGTCATGTCATATCCTTATCAGATCAAATCATTAGAAGGTTATAAAAGAGCCTACGAGCAGAGTGTTAAGAGTCCGGAAAGTTTTTGGGGGGAAATCGCCAGTCATTTTCAGTGGCGCAGGCGTTGGGACAAAGTGCTGGACTGGAATTTTGCCGAACCCAAAATTGAGTGGTTTAAAGGGGCTAAACTGAATATAACTGAAAACTGCCTTGACCGCCACCTGGAAAAATACGGCAGCCGCCCGGCCATTATATGGGAGCCTAACGACCCCGATGAGCATCACCGTATTATTACCTACAGGGATTTGTATAATAAAGTTTGCCAGTTTGGCAACGTATTAAAAAATAATGGAGTAAAGAAAGGCGACCGCGTTTGTATTTACATGGGTATGATACCCGAGCTGGCCATTGCAGTGCTGGCCTGCGCCAGGATAGGGGCGGTACACTCTGTAATTTTTGGTGGGTTTAGTGCGCAAAGCATATCCGACCGTTTGTACGATGCACAGGCTGAATATATTATAACCTGCGATGGTGCTTACCGTGGCGCAAAAGATATTCCCTTAAAAAGTGTTATTGACGATGCCCTTATTGGCAACCGTACTGTTAAGCGTGTAATAGTTTGTACCCGCACGCGTACTGCAGTTTCAATGATAAAAGGCAGGGATGTTTGGTGGGAAGATGAAATTAAAAAGATTGAAACCCTGGGCATGACAGAGTGCCCCGCTGAAGAAATGGATGCTGAAGACCCGCTGTTTATTCTTTACACATCCGGTTCAACCGGTAAGCCCAAAGGGGTGGTGCATGCAACAGCAGGGTATATGATATATACCAATTACACCTTTGTAAATGTTTTTCAATACCAGCCAGGCGATATTCATTTTTGTACTGCCGATGTTGGCTGGATAACCGGGCACAGCTATATTGTATATGGCCCGTTAAGTGCCGGTGCCACCACCCTTATGTTTGAAGGGGTGCCCACCTGGCCAGATGCAGGGCGTTTTTGGGATATTATTGATAAGTTTAGTGTAAACATTCTTTATACCGCACCAACGGCCATCCGCAGCCTGATGGGTTTTGGCCTTGGCCCCTTACAGGGTAAAAAGCTAACATCGTTAAAAGTGCTGGGTACGGTGGGCGAGCCTATAAATGAGGAAGCCTGGCATTGGTACGATGAATACATTGGCAAGAAAAATTGCCCTATTGTAGATACCTGGTGGCAAACCGAAACAGGGGGAATACTTATATCAAACCTTGCAGGCATAACACCTTCCAAACCAAGCTGGGCCACGCTGCCTATGCCCGGTGTGCAACCGATATTGGTTGATGAAAATGGTAAAGAGGTTACCGGCGAAGGGGAACTTTCGGGCAACCTGTGTATTAAAGCGCCATGGCCAAGTATTATACGCACCACTTATGGCGACCACGACCGCTGCAAGAAAAATTATTTCAGCACTTACCCCGAACTATACTTTACCGGCGATGGAGCGCTCCGCGATGAGTACGGTAACTTCCGTATCACGGGCCGTGTGGATGATGTGCTTAACGTTAGCGGCCACCGTATTGGTACTGCTGAGGTGGAGAATGCCATTAACATGCACGCAGGTGTTGTTGAAAGTGCTGTGGTAGGTTACCCGCACGATATTAAGGGCCAGGGTATTTACGCCTACGTTATATACAATGGCAGCCACGGCGATGAAGCCCTGCGCAGAAAGGATATTTTACAAACAGTTACCCGTATTATTGGGCCTATAGCCAAGCCGGATAAAATTCAGTTTGTAAGCGGCTTGCCCAAAACCCGCAGCGGCAAAATAATGCGCAGGATATTGCGGAAAATTGCGGAAGGCGAAATTGAAAATCTTGGCGATACCTCTACATTGTTAGACCCCGGTGTTGTTGATGAAATAAAAAACGGTAAACTGTAAATTATTTATAACACCAACAATAAAGGTGTTTGAGTAATAAAACGGTTTTTATAAGCAAGGCCTGTAATTAATAAAATAATTGCAGGCCTTCTGCTTTAATGCAGGGTTATTGTGTAACCTGTTGTACACCACTAAAGAGTTTATTTTTATTTGATTGCTGCATAAATTTTTTCTTTTATATATCACTTAACATAAACCCTTGTTAAAGCATTTGCTTTATCTTTTTTTTAAGAATTATATTTTTTACTTGCTGTTGCAAACAACCAGACCTACATGAAAGAATATAACCACCCCGGCCGTTGCCAAACTATGCTTTACACCAATTTTGTTTTCACCAGTTGAAGCCGTATCTGTTCTAATTTTCAGTTGTGCATACCCCATAAAACGTAAGGTAATATTTTACGTTTCTGGTATCGCATGCCTGTTACAATAGCTTTTTCTTAAGTTTCAACCCTTACATCTAAGAGGCGCCCTGGTTTTCCGGGGTGCTTTGTTTTAGCCCTGCTCCATAAGGCCAAGTGCCTTCATCTTTTTATGCATCACATAAAACCAGGCGGGCGGAAAAAAAGATAGTATCATCATACCCGGGTAGCCGGTGGGTAGCTGTGGGGCATCATCATGGTGGCGCAGTAACTGGTATTTGCGGCTGGCAAGGTAATGATGATCGCTGTGGCGGCTAAGTTCAAACAACATCAGCCTGCCAATAATATGGTCGCTGTTCCAGCTA
>CAZRDD010000173.1:0-9560 GCA_964598675.1 uncultured Parafilimonas sp. | reverse complement strand
CTCCTCTTAGTATTTGCAGTTATAATTTTTTCAATACCGCATTCAATTGCGCAAAAAACAACTGGTCAAACCATCAAAAAGGATTCTATGAATAGGATTGAAAGATCTAAAGAAACGTATGAGAAGCTGTTTAAGCAAGTACAATCGGTAAGCGGTTCTGATGACCCCGAATTGATGACTATTTTACAGCGCTTCATTTTTGGGGAAGTGTTTTACATTGGCAATTTAAGCGACACAACACGGGAACTTATCACCATCACAGCCCTTGTCACCAATCAAACGTTACCACAATTAAGAGCGCATACCAATGCTGCACTGAACATTGGGGTAAAGCCTGTTGAAATCAGGGAAGTCATTTATCAGTTAGCACCTTTTATCGGTTATCCCAAAGTGTTAAATGCTTTAGATACCATCAACGGGGTTTTCAAAGATAGGGGAATAAAATTGCCATTGGAAAATGAAGCAACAATAGCAGACAATGAAAGATTCAATAAAGGAAAAGCAATACAAACGCCTATATACGGCGAAGGGATGAAACAAAACATGAAGGATCTGCCGGGTGAGTTTGCGGAAGCAGTTCCAAGAATATTAACGGAATCATGCTTTGGGGATTTTTATACGAGAAACGGCCTCAATCTAAAAACAAGAGAACTGATGATATTTTGTGCCTTAACTACGCTTGGCGGCGCTGATAAGCAAATGGGTTCTCATGCAATTGGTAATATGAAAGTGGGCAATGATAAAGAAACGCTTCTTTCTGCCCTTATCCAACTCTATCCTTATATTGGTTTTCCAAGAATCGCAAATGCTATTTATGCAATTAAAGATTCAAAAATTGAAACAGATGTTCATTAAATATGGCATAACATCATTAAAAGAAAAACTACAATCATGAATACACTGCAAAAAAGAAAGTTAGGAAAAACCGGCCTTGAAGTATCAACACTTGGCCTTGGCTGTATGGGCATGAGTTGGTCTTATGGTGAAGTAAAAGATAGGCAGGAAATGATCAAACTTATTCGCGCAGCAGTTGAACTTGGTGTTACCTTTTTTGATACTGCCGAGGTTTATGGCCCTTTCGTAAATGAAGAGTTGGTGGGTGAGGCATTAGAACCTTTTAGGAATGAAGTTGTGATTGCCACGAAATTTGGCTGGGGGCCTGCGAATGAAAATGAAGCTAACTCCAGGTGGACTGCATTAAACAGCCGCCCGGAGCATATAAAGAAAGTGGTTGAAAATTCTTTGAAAAGACTAAGAATTGAAGTGATTGATCTATACTACCAGCACCGTGTTGACCCGAACGTACCCATAGAAGATGTTGCCGGCGCGGTAAAGGAATTGATCCAACAGGGAAAAGTAAAATATTGGGGGCTTTCGGAAGCCGGGGCACAAACCATACGCAAAGCGCATGCAGTACTACCGCTGACTGCCTTGCAAAGCGAATATTCACTTTGGACAAGAGAGCCTGAAAAAGAGATCATTCCAACATTGGAAGAATTAGGAATCGGGTTTGTTCCTTTCAGCCCACTGGGAAAAGGTTTTCTTACCGGAAAGATTGATCAAAACACAAAATTGCTGGATTCCGATTTTCGCAATACAGTTCCACGTTTCAGTGCTGAAAACCGCAAAGCAAACCAGGCTTTGATAGATTTACTTGGTAACGTGGCACAGAAAAAAAATGCAACGCCGGCGCAAATAGCATTGGCATGGTTGCTTGCACAAAAACCCTGGATAGTTCCAATACCGGGTACAACAAAGTTGAAAAGGCTGGAAGAAAACCTTCGTGCAATAAATGTTGAGCTCACAGCCAATGATCTAAGTGAAATAGAAGAAGCGGCATCAAAAATTAAAATACAAGGCGCAAGATATTCTGATTTTCATGAAAGTTTAACCGGGCGGTAATTAAATGTAATATAGGAAATGAGATCTATCCGAGGGATAGCCGAGTAATAATAAGGCTTTTGTATTTTTTGCCCCGCTCGTTTAAGTCTTCTCCAAGAATAAAAAAGCGTGCAGGCTCCCAAAAATGTTAAGCCAAGCATGTAACCCATATCGTTTACATTACGCTGGCAAAATTTAAAATTACTAAAAACGCTTATGCCTGGTTCCCTTTTGTTAATAATACAAATGCCAGGTATATCATAAAAAGTATTTGTACTACATAATAAAAGCCTACTGGCAATAAGCTAACCGTAATAGTATGTGAACTTGTATTATTAACTGAGGACGACAAAACGCATAGAGAAAAAGTAGACAAAATTGACAAGATAGATGTTAACAAAATATGGGTTAGTTTAAACCGAACTGAAATTTTCAATTTGCTGCCAACAATTATATAAATAACCCAGGTTAAAAAAAGTAATGTTGTTATTGAAGTAAGTATTGCTGTGGCAGTTATGTATTTAAAAACCAAAAACGTTACACTATCAACTTTAATATCCAGCGCAGAATTGGCAATCAAAATTTAAATTGCGATAATAGAGAAGACTAATAATATTTCAGGAATCGAAAATATTCGTTTTAAAAGCTTCACAGGAAAAGGTTTTTAAGAGTGTTATAAAAAGGGTTTTATTTCTGCCATTGCTCACGCAAGAGTTCAATGCGATTAAAAGGCGGTTTGCTCTCCTAGTTCTTTAAAGAGTTCCAAGGCAGAGCAGCTAAAAACTACACTGCTATTTTATTAAAAATTTCATTAAAATCATCAAAATAATTCTTTACAAGGTAAATCTCGGTATTATCATTAATGGCTATAGTTGCTCCATTGTTATCCTCTTTATCATACCAACTGAAAATTGATTTCTTCACCTTAATTTCAGACAATAATATTGAATATTCAATTGGCTTTAGCCATAAAACAGAAAAGGTTGTTACAATAATTTTAGTGTCATCAAAGCCTACCTCTTTAATTGTATGGTTCCATCTTTTCATCATTCGCAATGTAACGAATACAAAAAGACCTAACATTATCAAACTAAAAGGCAATACTATTGCCGTAAAATAAGCAGCACCTTCTTCATTTCCTTCATGTTCATAAAATCTTAGAAACGTTATAAAACCAAAAATTGGAAATGCCAGAAAAAATATCTGTAAAACGTTATTTTTAATGTAAACACTCCTATTAAAACCTTTATCATTTGAAATATACATATCACCCTCTATTTTTTTATATTTCGTGAATATAAATCACAAAACCAAACCGCTTAAAACTGCTCTCTCTCGTTAATGAGTTCTATTAGAATAAAATAAGCGAGTTCAATTTTCCTCTCCTCTCAAAAGAGTTGAATGCGAATAAAAGGCGGTTTGCTCTTCTTCGCGTTTTGTTTTAGCGTCCTTTTGGAGGTTTAATAACAGCCAGCTTCTCAACTGCATGTGCTGTCGCACGCCCATTGCATTGCGCCACCTTAACCGTTACAGCAACGCTCTTTACACGCCTAAAAAACTATGCTGCTTAGTATTTTGATAGATATATAGAGTCATTCATATACCGGTCTTTGACCCCTTTCGGAACCGGGGCCTTCCAATAGTCCAAGCCCTTTGTTTTTAAAAATGCTGCTACTTCCATTTTTATTTTATACTCCTGTGAATTTATAGAAAATGTCATCACTCTAAGAAAGTCTAAAATATCCATCTCCCCACCATCAGGAAGCCTAAATTTTACTTGGTTATAATCAGCGCCATGATCTATTAAATATTTGGCCGTTTCAATTTCGCTAACTAAACATGCCTCTGTTAAAGGGCTCCAATATCCAACAGGTGTTAAATTTACATTTGCTCCATGTTCTACCACTATCTTTAAGTTATCCCAATTATTAACAGGTAGCATGGCAGCGAACAAAGGGGTTTGATTAAATGGCCCTTCAACTTTTTTGGAAATCAAATTAACATTACCCCCGTACAATAAAGACAATTTTAAATAATTTGCATTTCCATCAACTTGAGCCGCCTCGGTAATGGGCGGAGCAAATTCACCACCTGTATCCTGCCAATTCGCATCTGCGCCTAACCGTAAAAGCTTTTCAAATGATTTTTCCTTTTCGTTGAAAATGCACCAGTTAAGCAAGCTAACACCGTTTGCAGCATCTGCGTAGTTCAAATTAATATGGTTCAGTTTTACAATCCTTTCTATTGTTACCAAATCTTCGTCGTTTATAGCTTCTATTAAATCTCTGTACTTGCCAGAATAGATATTTGTTCTCTTTATTGGATTGCTGCTCTCGAACATCTCGGTACAAGAATTAAACAGGAACACAAAAATCAAAACGATGCAATATCTCATTGATTACTTTTTTTAATTGCCAAACGGTTAAAGTTTAACCAACCGCTCACTTTACTTTTCGAATAGCTTGCAGAGCTTACTTATCCTATTTCACCAAGCATCAGTAGCGGCCTGCATATTTTTTAGATAGCCAGCCACCCTCCCCCGCTTCCCACGCCACATTACTCTCTAAAGCAAAACTGAAATACCGCAAACAAACCATTTGTTACCCTTGTTTATACAGAGGGTTATGCAAAAGGCTGGCAATTTAAAATTACAGTAGTTTTTTTCAGGAAGAATAAAAACTATCCACTATATTTGTCTACTAAATTAATAGGGTATTAATATTTATAAAGTAACGGTATGAAAATAGGCAATCCACTAATGATGCGCGATATAAGAACATTTATTTTAAAAATGTATATATTGGCGTTTTGCCTGTTTACAGGGGCCATTATTGTATCGGGGTGGACGGGCACCGGCACTCCTGCTTTAAAAGCCGGTAACTGGAAAACCACCATACAACGGCCCGATGGGCAGCAGATTGTTTTTACCATTGAGGTGAAAGACAGCGCCCACAAAAAGGTATTATACGTGCTTAATGCGCAGGAGCGCCTGCGGGTGGATAGTGTGCAGTTTAGCGGCGACTCAGTATTTATACAGCTTCCTTTTTTTGAATCCAGCTTCAGGGCGGCCATTAACGGCAACACCCTGCAGGGCAACTGGTTTAAAAAAAGGCCCACTAATTATCAGGTACTGCCTTTTACGGCGGTGTACAACCAGCCCAGGTTTGCCGTTACAGCAGCGCCCACCTTTAATATAACCGGCCGCTGGGCAGTGGCTTTTGAAGGGGTGGCCTCGCTGGATTCGGTTTCGGTAGGCGAGTTTGTGCAAAAAGGCAACCATATTACCGGCACCTTTTTAAACCCCGGCGGCGATTACCGTTACTTAGAGGGCGTAATAAATGGCGATACACTTAAACTATCCACTTTTGATGGCAGCCACGCGTTTTTATTTACCGCCACCATACAAAACGGGGAACTTTTAACCGGCGGTACTTTTTATGCAGGTGCAGCGGGTAAGCAGGGCTGGCATGCCCGCAAGGATGCCCATGCGGCGCTGCCCGATGGCTACAGCCTGGCTAAGCTTAAACCGGGCCAGAACAAGCTGAACTTTAGTTTTAAAAGCACCACCGGCGAAACAGTATCTATAAGCGATGCGCGTTACAAAAACAAGGTGGTGATTATACAAATACTGGGTAGCTGGTGCCCCAACTGCATGGACGAAACGCAGTTTTTAAGCAGCTACTACAACGCCAACCACCAGCGCGGCGTAGAAGTGATAGGGCTGGCGTACGAGTACACCACCAGCTACGAAGCCAGTAAAAAATCGCTGTCGGCTTTTCAAAACAGGTTTAATGTAAAGTACCCTGTACTGGTAACCGGTGTAACGGTAATGGACAGCCTAAAAACCGAGAAAACACTGCCGCAGTTGCAGAGCATAGAAGCCTTCCCTACATCAATATTTATTGATAAAAAAGGTACGGTGCGCAAAATATTTACGGGCTACAGCGGCCCCGCCACCGGCGACCATTTTACCGAATTTAAACAGGAGTTTAACCAACTGGTAGATGGGTTACTGGCGGAGTAAGCAAGGCGATGAATGTTTTACTTTGCTTTCAGCTGTATAACCACCGCTTCAATAGCTTTGCGGTAATAAATAAGTGAATCGCCGCTGGCATTTGCTGTGCCATTGTTTATACTGCTGTACAGCAGGGTAAACTCGTTAAGGCGCAACTGGCAATACTGCCTTACATAGCTGTTGTACTCCTTTGTTTTATCGGGCAGGTTAAGTTTATCAATATCATTCATCAGGGCAAGGTCGTTTTGCCAGTTATAAATACCGCTGTCTTTAAGGGCTGCCAGTTGCTGTTGCGGTGTTGCATTATCGGGCAGGCGGTAAAAGGCAAGCGCTGTTTCTTCTGAGCTGCTGATTTTATTTATCTTTTCCTGGTACACACCAATATCGTTGGGCGTTTTTTGCATAACAGTGTAAGCTGCCGCTGTTACCAGCAAAGCCAGCGCGGCACACGTTATGTAAAGGCTTCTGGCTGTTTGGCCATTTTTAAGGCCAGGGTAAAAGGCATAGCCAATAACAATGCCCGATAGCAGGCCCCCAATATGTGCGGCATTGTCAATACCACCCTTCATGCCGTACATCAGGTTGTACACCACAAAAATGGCAATGCTGGTAAGCAGGTCCTTTCTTGCAGACTTTTCAATGATATTAGTGGTAAGCAAAGCCAGAAAAACGCCGTACATACCAAAAATAGCGCCGGAGGCACCCGCACTCACCGTGTTATCGTGCCAGGCCAGGCTGGCCGTGCTGGCGGCAATGCCTGTTAAAATATACGCCACGGCAAACCTTGTTTTATTCAAAAACGGCTCAAGCAGCAAACCAATATACATCAGTGCGTACATGTTTAGTAACAGGTGAAATATGCCGATGTGTAAAAAGCAGCAGGTTATAAGCCGCCACCATTGCCCTGCCAGAGTTACCTGGCGCAGGTTGGCACCCCAGTTAAGCAGGCTTTGGGTGTCTGGCTCAAAAATATTTACCCCGGTGCATGCCTGCAGTATAAACAGCGCAAGGTTAATATTTATAAGTACGGGGGTTATAAAATACCCCTGCCTGGGTATAAAAAAGGCCAAAACGCTTTTGGCGTTATCCGCCGCGGTGGCAGGGGGCAGGCTTAACACATCGCTTTCGGCTGGTGTTAATTGGGGTAATAAGTTTTGATAAGTGGCTAACAATACATCAGGTGATGTTTCCCCGGCAACCTCCCAAAAAGTACTGGTAAATTTTTCCACCACTTTTCTGTTTTTGCCAAAGTCCAGCATATCGTTACCGGTGGACTGGCTTTGTATATCAAACGCATCGCCATTAAACTTAAGGGTTATTTTGCCATTCCATTTTAGTATGCCATTGTTGGTATAGGCTATTAACCCCCTGGCACTTATATATTGCAACTGCCAGCCAATAATTTGCACTGCGTTTACCGCAGCGGCCAAAGCCTGTTTGTACGGCAGTTTTTCCAGCGAAATACTGCTTTTAAATGTTGGGGTAAAGCCAAATGCCATATTGTTTTTTTAAAAGGGTTAAGCTGCAACATTTTATCGCCGCTGTTTGATATATACAACGCGGCAGGCGGTTGCCAGGATGAAGATAAGGGAATGAGTGCGTTATTAAGTAATGTTTTGGTTTTTGGGTACGGTGATACGCCTCTCCTCCCGGCAATTCATTTTTCACTAACATAAAAACCGTATTTTAGTTGCTTTATACCATTGCTTTTAGTTGTTATAAGGCAGCCTTTGCCTTTTATTAAAACCCGTAATACCGTTTGTATGCCATTTGCCAAACTCACCTTTTTAGTGTTATTATGCCTTGTTAGTAAATGTGTTGCTGGGCAGGCCCCTGTGTTTAAAGCAGCGGCTGCGGTTAGGGTAATTACGCCCAACCCCTTGCTGCCTGTATCGGGCGGTATTGGCCAGCCCAAACCGGCCACTATAAAACAAGGCGAACTTACCATACGTGCACTGGTGTTTGAAAAAGGCAACACCCGCATTGCTATTGTAAGTGTTGATAACCTGGGTTGGCCCGCCGTACTGGGCAACAGGGCCAGGGCGTTGGTACAGGGTATACCGCCACAAAATATAATCATCGGGGCTACGCATACGCACAGCGCGCCGGATGCGTATGCTTTTCCCGATGAAACAGGCCACACCGGGGCCGACCTGGCTTACCTAGACTGGTGCACCCACCAAATGGCTGATGCCATAAACGAGGCTGTGCAAAAGTTGCAGCCCGCTGCATTAAAAGTAGCCGTTGGTGAGGCCAGCGGCAAAATTGCCTACAACTATTACGCCGAGCAGTTGTACGACCCCCGTTGCGGTGTTATACAAGCCATTGCCACCACCGGCCCGCAACAGGGCAAGCCTATTGTAACGCTGGTAAACTATGCCGTACACCCTGAGGTGATTGGCCCCGACAGAAGCATTACCAGCCCCGACCTGTGCGGCCCGCTGTACAGCCGTATTGAGGCGCAAACAGGCGGTACCGCCATTTTTATGAACAGCGCGCAGGGCGGCATGGTTACCGCCGATGTGCGCCTGCCCAACGGCAAAGAGGCCAATACCTGGGCGGAGTGCAACCGTATTGGCACCCTGCTGGCAAACGAGGCTTTGCGCATTGTTAACGCTGCGCCGGTACTACCCAACCCCGATGTGTTTTGCACGGCCCGCACCATTAAGCTGCCGGTAACATCGCCCGTAATGCAGTACATTCTTAAAAACTCGCCGCTTAAATACGCCACCGCCGATACTGGTTTTGTAGCCACACAGGTAAACCTGCTTAACATAGGCACGGCACAGGTACTTACCATACCCGGCGAAGCCCTGCCCAATATTGGCTACTACCTTAAACGCAACATGCACACACAAAACCCTTTTTTGTTTGGGCTTACCAACGATGCGTTTGGCTACATACTTACCAAAGTTGACTTTAACAGTTTTAAACGTTACCAGTACATTAGCCAGGCCAGACTTGGCGAAATGACCGGCGAAATATACATTGCCGAAGCACTTAAGCTGGTTAACGAAAGCCCCGGTGCGGGAGAGGGGAAGTAGGGGAGATTGAAGTTTGTTGTTAAAAAGAAGTGGTAAGTTGAAGCGACACTACCGATGTAGCGTTACTTCAAGTAAACTGCTTGTGATGGATGGATTTGTTTATCTTATCATCACTGCTGTGCGTATTTACTAATAAGCAAATTGATTTCATCACAATCATCAAAAAAACCAGTTATCAAAATAAATTTAGGGCCAGTTTTATGAAACACAATTTGATATTTATATAATGGTTGAAGCTCATTGAATTCAGGCGTCCTTGTGAAAAAAAAGTGCGTCCAAATTGAGCCCTTTTTTAAAATAATACAGTCTCTCATGTTAAGTGAATATTGTCGTCCATTATAGGTAGTTAATAACCATGTATCGTTGTTGTATTTATCCTCTTCAATATGTATGATTAGGCTGTTTTTAAAAACCTTAACGGTATAAAGGTTAATATATGCAAAACAAACACCAATAAAAAAGCAGGCCAGTATTTGCACTGCATTGTTTATTATAAAACTGTACAAGCCTTTGTGGGCTATATCATAGGTGAAAAAAGGGCGTATGGCAAAAGCAAGCGGAGGTATTGAAATTAGTAATGCCCTAAAAGTCAACTCAACAAGCCTTGCCTTTATGCTTTT
>CAZRDD010000172.1:0-9589 GCA_964598675.1 uncultured Parafilimonas sp. | reverse complement strand
CGTGCGCGGCGGTTGGCATTTTTAAGGTCGAATATTAATTGTGCAAGGTCTTCAATGGAATAAATGTCATGGTGCGGCGGCGGCGAAATAAGCCCCACGCCTGGTGTGGCATGGCGGGTTCTGCCTATCCAATCGTCTACCTTATGGCCGGGTAGCTGGCCACCCTCGCCGGGTTTGGCACCCTGTGCCATTTTAATCTGCAGTTCATCCGCCTCAGTCAGATAATAGCTGGTAACACCAAAACGGGCAGAGGCTACCTGCTTAATAGCGGAGCGCATGGAATCGCCGTTTGGCAGCGGTGTGTACCTTATTTCATCTTCACCACCTTCGCCGGTATTGCTTTTACCACCCAGGCGGTTCATAGCAATAGCCAGTGTAGTGTGGGCTTCCCAGGAAATAGAGCCAAAGCTCATGGCACCTGTGGCAAAGCGTTTAAATATATTTTCGGCCGGTTCTACCTCATCTATGCTGATAGATGGGCGGTTTCTTTTAAACTGAAACAGGCTTCTTAATGTAACCGCTTTTTCTGCCTGGTCGTTTACCGATTTGGAGTATTTTTTAAATACGCTGTAGTCATTCATTTTGGTTGAATGCTGCAGCAGGTGTATTGTTTGCGGGTTAAACAGGTGAAACTCGCCTTTGCGTTTCCACTGGTAAAAACCACCAACCGTTAACCTGTCAACCGGTGCTTCTTTGCGGCTGAAGGCAAAGTAATGCTTGGCCAGGGTTTCCCTTGCTATTTCATCAAGGCCCATACCTTCAATACGCGAGGTGGCCCCTGTAAAGCAACTGTCTACCACCGTTTTATCAAGCCCTATTATTTCAAATATCTGTGCCCCCTGGTATGATTGCAGGGTGGAGATACCCATTTTGGAGAATACTTTTAACAACCCATCGCAAACCGCTTTAACGTAATTCTTTTTAAGATGGTCCGCATCAAGTTCGGTTTGAAGTTTGCCAGACAGCTTCATATCTCTTATAGAAGACATTGCGAGGTATGGGTTAATAGCTGTTGCACCAAACGCCAGCAAACAGGCAAAATGGTGAACTTCCCAAACATCGCCCGCTTCCACCACAATACCTACCTGGCCACGCAGCCCCTTACGTATAAGGTGGTGATGCACGGCAGATACCGCCAGCAACGATGGTATTGGTGCGTGTTCACTGTCAATGGCACGGTCAGTAAGTATAATTACTTCAAAACCATCATTAACAGCATCTACTGCATAACGGCAAAGCCTGTCAATACCAGCTTTTAATGAGCCAGGCTTACCATCGGCCCTGAAATATGTTTGCAGGGTTTTGGCCTGAAAAATACCCGTATCAATACTCCTTAACTTTTCCAGCTCGTGGTTATTTAACACCGGGTGTTTCAAAGCCACGCAGTGGCAGCTTAGCGGGTCTTCGGACAAAAGATTGCCGTTGTTACCCACAAATGCGGCCAGAGACATGACCATACGCTCCCTTATAGGGTCTATAGGCGGGTTGGTTACCTGGGCAAAAAGCTGTTTAAAATAACTGCTCAAGTGCTGTGGCTGATCGCTTAACACAGCCAATGGAATATCTGTACCCATTGAACCGATAGGTTCCTTACCATCAAGCGCCATAGGTGCTATAATGGTATCCAGGTCTTCGGTTGTGTAGCCAAATGCTTTTTGGTATTTAAATATCTGGTCGCTTTCCAGGTGGGTAAACATTACCCGTGGCTCTGGCAGTTCTTCCAGCCTTATTTTGTATTTGTTCAACCATTCGCCATAAGGTTTTTGGCCACAAATGGTTTGTTTTAGCTCTTCGTCGCTAATAATCCTGCCCTGCTCCATATCCACCACAAACATACGGCCTGCCTGCAGGCGGCCTTTCTCAAGAATCATGGCAGGGTCAACAGGCAAAGCACCAGTTTCTGATGCCATTATTACCCTGTCGTCTTTTGTTACACAGTACCTTGAAGGGCGAAGGCCATTCCTGTCAAGTGTGGCACCAATAATCTTACCATCGGTAAACGATATAGAAGCCGGGCCATCCCAGGGCTCCATAATACTCGCGTGGTATTCGTAAAACGCTTTTCTAACAGGGTCCATCAAATCGTTATCATCCCACGCTTCTGGTATAAGCATCATCATTACGTGCGGTAATGAGCGGCCTGTAAGGGCAAGCAGTTCTATCATATTATCCAAAGAAGCGGAGTCGGACTGGCCGCCGGTAATAATAGGCAGCAGCATTTCAAGCTCTTCTTTAGTAAAATATTCAGATACAAAGCTTTTCTCACTGGTTTTCAACCAGTTAATATTACCCTGCACCGTATTAATTTCCCCATTATGGGCAATAAAACGGAACGGCTGGGCCAGCTTCCACGATGGGAAGGTATTTGTTGCAAAACGGGAATGTACCAGGCCAAAGGCTGATACAATACGTTTATTATTAAGATCGGGGAAATAGTGCCTTACCTGGCTGCTGATGAGCTGCCCTTTGTACACCACCGTTTTATAAGATAGCGAGGCTATGTAAAAGCCTATCTCATCTTTTTTAACGGTATTATTAATGGTGTGGCTTGCATAATTGCGCAGTACATACAGTTTGCGCTCAAACGCGGCGGGGTCATTTACATGATCGGGGCATGCAATAAATACCTGTTCCATTTCCGGCTCTACCGATAGTGCCGTTGGCCCAATACCAAACGGGTTAACCGGTACCTTACGGTATGCCAGCACTTCCAAACCCAGCTTTTCGGCGGCACTGTTAAAAATATCCCTGCACTCTTCACGCAGTCGTATTTCGCGGGGAAAGAAAATTACCCCAACACCGTATTTGCCAAATGCAGGTAGATGAACACCCAGTTTTAGGCATTCATCAAAAAAGAACTCATGGGGGGTTTGTATCATAATACCGGCTCCATCGCCAGTATTATTTTCACAACCACAGGCACCGCGGTGCTCCATATTTTCCAGTACGGTTAACGCATCTGAAATAATCTGGTGCGATTTGTTGCCTTTAATATTAGCCACAAACCCAATTCCACAAGCGTCATGTTCAAAACTCGGGTCATACAACCCGGCATGTCTGTTATCTACAGGCATACACAATCGAATTTAATAGTTAGGAAAAATATACGGCAGGCAGCGATAAAGTTAGGAAATAAATTAATACAAAATAAAAAATTGTTAACAGTCAGCATTAAACAAGCGTTTTATACTGCTATAAGAGGGTAATTTTAAACAATTTTTAATCTTACATGCTTTTTATTAGATAATAATTAAAATCAATCTACACAAGCTAACAGCAGTAAGGGCTGCGGCTTAAAGAATTACTTGTTTTGTAAAATACTCCACGGGAAAAATATTGTGGTCAACCTCTGCATTTGAATTGAATATTCCGTAAAAAGTGCTTCCGCTGCCACTCATGGAGGCATAAATTGCCCCCTGGCTGTACAGCAACTCTTTTAAAACACCCAACTGTGGGTAATTGTTTATAACAGGTTGCTCAAAATCGTTCACCAGTTCATCCTTCCAGGTTGCT
This sequence comes from uncultured Parafilimonas sp., assembly GCA_964598675.1. Lineage (GTDB taxonomy): Bacteria > Bacteroidota > Bacteroidia > Chitinophagales > Chitinophagaceae > JABDFW01. The sequence goes on along the minus strand of CAZRDD010000172.1, from coordinate 6,076 downwards.
ACTGGCTGTTGTATTATGTTATGTATGCTTTTTGCGGGCAAACCGGGTTTAATTTGAGAAAATGCCCAACCTGTATTAATATGTATACCGGGATTAATCAAAAACAGCTTATAACCGTTAAGATTTAGGGCAACCGGTTGCAGCTTCTCCCCTCTCTGCTCTGCCAGTGCGGGCTTGTTTACTACAAAAAAAGGGCAGTCGCTGCCTAATTGCAGGGCGTACTCCTGTACCTGCTCATCAGTAATGCCAAGCCTGAACTTGTTATTTAACAGCATTAAGGTAAATGCCCCATCAGCGCTGCCACCACCAAGCCCCGCCCCCATGGGTATGGCTTTTAATAAATGTATTTTAACGGCAGGAAGCGCCGGGTATTTATTTTTGAGCAGCCAATAAGCTTTTACACAAAGATTATCGTCGGGATTACCCGCCACAGGAAGTCCGGTACAAGTAAATTCAACGGGATTGGTTTGATTGTTTGAAGGTATAATTTCAAGTGCGTCTGTAATGGGTACCGGCAAAAAACAAGTTTCCAGATTATGGAAACCATCTGCCCTCTTGTTAATAATATTAAGCCCCAGGTTTATTTTACAGTTAGGAAAAACTACCATTTACCGTTTATTGGCGAATATTTTAAATAATAACCGGCTGCACTTTTGCACCAATACACAATTGCTGGTTACAAACAGCCCGGCGTTATTTTTTCCGCTTGTTCATCTCATCCCGTATTGCTATCGCCCTTAAGTAGTCCTCCTGTTCCAAAACATCGTTCAAAAGGGTTTGCAATTCCTCCAAACTCAAGCGGGATAACTCCTCCCTGGAGGCACTTGAACTGCTGCTGGTAACAGCAGGTTCATCCACCGTTATATCCGATTTCTTCTTTTTATTACCATCATCCATTAATATACCCGCACTTTCCAAAATATGCTCGTAGGTAAAAATGGGGCAACTAAAGCGTACCGCAAGTGCCAGGGCATCGCTGGTACGGCTGTCAATCTCCACCGTATCATGCTCGTTTATGCAAACCAGTTTTGAGTAAAATATCCCTTCCTGAAGGTCGTTTATCACAATCTCCATCAGGTCTACATTAAACGCATTCATAAAATTTTTCATCAAATCGTGGGTAAGTGGCCGGCTGGGCTGCATCCTTTCCAGGGCAACAGCTATCGCCTGCGCCTCAAAACCGCCAATTACAATTGGCAGCCTGCGCAAACCATTTACTTCCCCCAGCACAACTGCATACGAATGCGTTTGGGTAATACTGTGAGACAGGGCTATAATTTCCAGTTCTATTTTCTTCATGTTCCTTCTAAGGCTATCTTTTCAGGTTATTCGGACAAAAATAAACATTTAAGGCATTAAAAAAACTGTTCCCTGTAAGGAAATCATAATTCACCGCCTGCTAAAATACCTCAAAGGCGTGTTACTGCCTGCCATACTACCAAATAAACAGCCCGTTTGTAAACGGGTTTAAAAAATTTAACCTCACTCCTATGGCAAATTAACAACTTTAAAGTAATTTGGAATTTTTAAACCCAACAACAAATTATGGAACAAACTGCAAAAAGCTTTTTGGAAGCTTTTGACGAGAAAAAAAACCTGGGCACCTTAAAAACCTTAACCGTTTTAACTTTTATAGGTTGCGGTTTTGCTTTTTTAGGGGCCATTTGGGGTTTCTTCAATGCGCAAAAATCATACGAAACCATGGAAAAATTGATTAATGGTGGCGATATTGAAAAAATGCCCTCCTTTTTAAGAAGCATGTACTCGGCTGATGCGCTTGAAGTGCTAAAGAAAAATTACGAAAACCGGGTACCTATATTGGTTATTTATCTGGTAAGCACCACCTTATGCCTGTATGGTGCTATAAAAATGAGGCAATTAAAGGCTGAAGGCTTTATTGCCTGGCTTATTGGCGAATTGCTGCCCTTATTAGGAAGCGTAATTTTTATAGGTGCAATAGGGTTTAAAGGCTTTAGCTTTTATTTAGGTGTTATTATAATGGTAGTTTTTATAGCACTTTATGCTTCGCAAAGAAAGCATTTGTCGTAGCTAAGCCCAAAACATACTAAGACTAATTGCATTAGCTTTAGCAACTTCTTATTAAAGCGCATTATTGTTAATAAAAATAAAAAACAATATGCGCTTTTTTATTGCACGTACATCATTTTCGCATTTCATCGCTGCTTTTTCATTGTTGGTATCAATTACAATTTTCCCCCATGCAACCCGGTGTAAGTTTGTGTTGTGAATGAAACAAAAACAACAATAAAAACTATAACAATGAAAAAGAAACTATTATCCGCAGCATTTGCATTAGCAAGTATATTAACAGTTAGCACTGCTTTTGCAGGCACCAACAGTGCAGAAAAAAAATTAGCTGTTGCCACTGGCACCACTGTTACAACAGTTGACAAAGGCACCATTGTAAAAAACGGCAACACAACAACAGCATACAATAAAAATGGTGCATGGGTTTATACCATACAAATGTTTTCGGCCGATAATTTACCTAAAGATATTTTTGATATTGTACGTAACAATTACGGAAGCTGCTACATTAATGGCATAAAAAAAGTAGAGCAACCCGGCAGCGAACCTGTATTTTTTGTACAGATGGAAAACAACACGTCAGTAAAAACAATTAAAGTAATCAACGGCGAAACTGAAGTAACAAACGATTTTTTAAAACAATAAACAACAATTACAAGCAGCAGGTTAAAAGGGCCGTCCGTAAGGGCGGCCTTTTTTATTATGTACAATGTTATACCATAAAATAAACAATAATAACTACAAATATTTTAAAAAAACACTGTCAAACAACAGCCTGTAACCTTTTAAAATTAACCAGTACAGAGGTTTAATAAATAGTTCTTAGAAAGTAAAAAAAAGCAATATAGCTACCATACATTTTTGTTTATATAACCTGCATTTTTAATTAAATACAACGCTTATATCAATATCATTTTCTACTCATTTATTCTTTTCATCGCATCATTTTTATGGTTGGTATCATGTACAAAAAAACAGCAAAACATACTAATTACATTTGTATTGTCAATAAGATAAAAACAACATTTACAAATCAAAAAAAATAACAATGAAAAAGAAATTGGTATCAGTTGGGTTAGGGTTAATTGCATTGTTAACCGTTACAACAAGTTTTGCAAAAAGCAATAATTATGCACACGCTTTAACTACATTATCTGATGAAAAAGTTACCAAACTAAGCACAGGTACTATTGTAAGAGATGGCAATGCAATGAGCGCTTACGATAAAAAAGGCAACTGGGTTTATACCGTGGCACGTTTTAACGCAGACAATTTACCGAAAGATATTTTTGACATTGCAAGAAAAGACTATGCCAACTATTATGTTTCCGGCATGGAAAAAGTTGACCGCCCCGGTTTTGAAACAGTTTACATTGTACACCTGGAAGATAAAACGACCATAAAAACCGTTAGGGTAAGTGAGGGCGACACTGAACTTGTAGAAGATTTTTTAAAAGGGTAAGAGGTGTTTTTTAAGCAGCAGCAGATAAGGGCTTTCCGAAAGGGAAGCCTTTTTATTTGCAACAATACATCCAATATTTTTTAAAGTAGAAGGGCAGGCATGTTGGCTAACAAAAGCCGTTATACTACACTCTTTAAAGGCATAATACAACGGCGTTGTTATTAGTAACGTTATTATAATTTAGCCCTCTCGTATTGTAACGGCCATGCAATTTCCGCCTGCAATGCCTTGGCCGCATGTAATGGAAAATAAGGGTCGCGCAACAGTTGCCTTGCCAGCAATATAACATCGGCCTGCCCGGCGGCAAGTATATCTTCTGCCTGCTGCGGCTCAGTTATCAGGCCAACCGCACCGGTTAATATGCCAGCCTCCCTTTTTATACGCTCTGCAAAAGCAACCTGGTAACCCGGCCCCAGTGCTATCCTTTGGTGGGCAACAGCACCACCCGAGGAAGAATCAATCAAATCAACACCCTTTGTTTTAAGGATTGCTGATAGCTTTACCGATTCGTCAATATCCCAGCCGCCCTCTGCCCAGTCTGTACACGATAAACGCACAAACAGTGGGTTTTCGGCGGGCCAAACAACCTTCACAGCATCTACCACCTCCAGCAACAACCTAATCCGGTTTTCAAAACTGCCCCCATATTCATCTTCCCTGTGGTTAACCAAAGGCGATAAAAACTGGTGTATTAAATAGCCGTGGGCGGCATGCAGCTCAACAACTTTATAGCCCGCCTGTAACGCCCTTGCTGCCGCACTCGCAAAATCTTCAATCACCTTGTTAATACCCTCTTTGGTAAGCGCGACAGGTGCATTACCGCCATCCTTGAAGGGTATAGCGGAGGCCGATACTGTTTGCCAGCCACCCTCGGCAGGTTGTAAAACCTTATTACCATTCCACGGCTGGTTAACACTCGCTTTACGGCCAGCATGCGCCAGTTGTATACCCGCAACAGCACCCTGTGCATGAATGAAGGTGGTTATCTGCTTCAACTTTGCAATGTGTTCGTCTTTCCAAATGCCAAGGTCGTAAGGGCTTATCCTGCCTTCCGGACAAGGGGCTGTTGCCTCCTGTATTACCAGGGCGGCTCCTCCAACCGCCCTGCCGCCTAAATGCACAAGGTGCCAGTCGTTGGCAAACCCATCCTCAGCGGAGTATTGGCACATGGGCGAAACAGCTATCCTGTTTCTTAGCGTAATATTTTTTATGGTGAGTGGCGAAAAAAGTAAGCTCATAGATTAATTTGATGCGAAAAACGAAGGTAATACATTAAAATTTCAAGCCCTTGCCGCAGTATAGGCCACAACAACGGCCGCTAACAGCAAAATTTAAAATATATAATTTAATGATATACATAAAAACAACACTTACCTAACTTTAGCAATTATTAAACAGCATTAAACTTTTGCTTAAGAAATCTATAATTTATACCAAAACGGGCTGAAATTGACTAAGCCCGAAGCAAATATTATCTATCTTCAATTTCTATTAAATTAACATGCTGTATGAACAGCCATGACATTATACAAAAGATTGAACACTCAGACCATCACAAGGTAAAATTTGCCGTTACCGATATTGATGGCGTGCTGCGTGGTAAGGTTATAAGCAAATCGAAATTTTTAAAAGCGGTTAAAGAAAATATAGGCTTTTGCAATGTGATTTTTGGGTGGGACATGAACGATGCGGTGTATGATAACAGCACTGTAAGCGGTTGGGATACTGGTTACCATGACGCTTTTGCCACATTAGACCTTGGCACCCTGCGCCATATACCCTGGAGCGATAACCTGCCTTTTTTTCTGGCCGATTTTAGTAAGGACGAAACACTTGCTGGTGCCTGCCCGCGTACATTGTTAAAAACAATACGGCAGCAAAGCCTTGATATGGGTTTTACGCCACTGTTTTCAAAGGAGTTTGAGTGGTTTAATTTTAAGGAAACACCACAATCGCTGCAGGATAAACATTTTGTAAACCCCACGCCGCTTACACCGGGCATGTTTGGGTACTCTATATTAAGGCCCTCGGAAAACAATGCCTTTTTTAACGATTTATTCGACCTGCTTCACCAGTTTAAAGTGCCTTTAGAGGGACTGCATACCGAAACAGGTGATGGTGTTTACGAAGCAGCCATTGATTATGCCGATATACTGGAGGCCGCCGACAGGGCTGTGTTGTTTAAAACCGGCGTTAAAGAAATTGCCTATCGCCACGGCATAATTGCCAGTTTTATGGCTAAATGGAACAGCAGCTTGCCCGGTTGCAGTGGCCACATACACCAAAGCCTGTGGGATGTAAGGGAGAACAATAATGTATTTTATGCGGAAGACGATGCAGCCCACATGAGCAGCCTGCTTAAACATTACATTGCCGGCCAGCTTTATTGCCTGCCCCATATAATGCCTATGTACGCGCCTACGGTAAACAGCTACAAGCGTTATGTGGAAGGTGCCTGGGCCGCCACCAGTGTTAGCTGGGGGCTGGAGAACAGAACAACCGCACTGCGGGTAATTAACAACAGCTATGTATCAACCCGGCTTGAAACAAGGGTGCCGGGCGCTG
>CAZRDD010000171.1:0-9644 GCA_964598675.1 uncultured Parafilimonas sp. | reverse complement strand
AAATTGATAAGAACGTTAAAACAACCGTACCCGTTTGGGGCGATTGTAAAGAAACCTTGCCGCTGCTTACCAGGCTTATTGAGCAGAAAGAGCATAAAGACTGGCTGCAGAAATTTACTGATGCTACAGCAAAAGAAAATGAGGTGGTGATTTACAAAGAAATGCACCCTACTACCGAGCAAATGAGCATGGGCGAGGTGATTGATGCCCTTAACGAGCTAACAAAAGGCGATGCCGTTATTGTTACCGATGTTGGCCAGCACCAAATGGTGGCCTGCCGTTATGCTAAGTTTACACAGTCAAAAAGCAATGTAACCTCTGGTGGCCTGGGTACTATGGGTTTTGCTTTACCTGCCGCTATTGGCGCAAAATATGGTGCACAGCATAGAACTGTGGTAGCTGTTATTGGCGATGGCGGCTTCCAGATGACTTTGCAGGAACTGGGTACAATTATGCAATATGGCGCAGAGGTTAAAATAATCATCCTTAACAACAGGTTTTTGGGCATGGTACGCCAGTGGCAGGAGTTGTTTAACTCAAGGCGTTACTCGTTTGTAGACATTCAAAGCCCCGACTTTGTTATGCTGGCAAAAGCATACGGCATAGCCGGGCAGTCTGTAAACGACAGGGCTGTACTTAAAGCTGCTTTAAAAGAGATGCTTGACCACAAAGGCTCGTACCTGCTGGAAGTGATGGTGGGTAAGGAGAATAACGTGTTCCCTATGGTGCCACAAGGTTGTGGTGTAGGGGAAATAAGGTTGCAATAAACAGCCCCGGCCATTGGTAACGGGTTTACCAATAGGCTGTGTTGTGTACAAAAAAGAACATTAACCATGTAATAATCCCCCCGAAGGGGTATGGAGATAAAGGGTGTTATGAAACAGGAATATACAGTAACGGTTTATACTGAAAACCAGGTTGGTTTATTAAACCGCATAGCAATCATTTTTTCGCGCCGCAAAATTAATATTGAAAGCCTCAATACATCGCCCAGCGAAATTGACAGCGTACACCGGTTTACCATTGTTATTAACGAAACCGAAGAAGTGGTGCGTAAACTGTGCCGCCAGATTGAAAAACAGGTGGAAGTATTAAAAGCATACTACAATACCAACGAGGAAATCGTTTGGCAGGAGTTGGCTTTATATAAAGTGCCTACCAGCGTTATAGCCGAAAAAGTTAAGGTGGAACGTTTGTTGCGCCAGTATGGTGCCAGGGCGGTGGTGATACGACATGACTATACAGTGTTTGAAACCTCTGGCCACAGGGAAGAAATTGAAGGCCTGATAAAAGCACTTGAGCCGTACAGCCTTATTGAGTTTGTACGCAGCGCCAGGGTGGCTATTATTAAAGCCAGCCACGGTTTTCATGAAAAGCTGAAGGAATTTGAACATGGTGCGCCGGGCGAAGTAACCACCGAAAACGAATACCTGGATAAACAGGAAGAAGTTTTTAGTATGTAGGCCAAACAGCCCATTTAAACACTAAAGGCATAAAATTGCCCAAACATTATTACATGCAACTAACGTTAAAATACATAAAGCGCACCAACGAGTTGTTTGTGCAACTGGTAGAGGGGTTAAGCCTTGAGGAATTAACCACCATACCACAGGGTTTCAGCAATAACATTGTGTGGAACTTTGGCCATGCCTTGGTTACTTTATCTGCCCTTGCTTACCTGCGCTCTGGCATACAGCCGGGTAAAGAAGTGCCTTTTTTTAAACAGTATGCCAAAGGCACCAGGCCAGACCATGTGGTTACTCCTGAAGAAGTGGAAGCGCTGAAAGCGTTGGCTTTTACAGCCATAGAGGAAGTTGAAAAAGATATACCTGCGGGCGTGTTTGAAAACATAACGCCTTTTGCTACATCTACTTTTGCTTTTGAAATGGACAGTATAGAGGAGATATTAACCTGCGTATTGGCCCACACCGGGTTGCACTATGGTTATGCACTGGCTATTAAAAAAGCAGTGATAGGGCAAAAAGCATAAAATAACGGTTATTTTTGCGAAAAATTGGCAGGGTAGCCTGCTAAGGCAGCGCAAAATACCTGAGTTTTATTGGTGCTAAATAAAACAACAAAGGTAAAGCACAACAGCAGGGGAGGATAAACTATGATAACAGGAATGGTGATTTTTCCCGGGCTTACGCAGCTTGACCTTACCGGCCCGTACGAGGTGTTTGTAAGGCTGCCCGGCATGAAAGTTCTTTTAATTGCGGAAAATGAAACTGTAGTAAAAAGCGACCACGGGTTACTGTTAACCCCTGATGCAACTTTTGATACTGCGCCACAGGTAGATGTATTGTTTGTGCCAGGTGGAAATGGTGTTTTTAATGCCATGCAAAACAAAGCCCTGCTTGCTTTTTTACAAAAGCAGGCAGCAGGGGCAAAATACATAACATCAGTATGTACGGGTGCGCTGGTACTTGCGGCGGCCGGTTTGCTGGATGGCTATAAAGCAACCACACACTGGCTATCGCTAAACCTGCTGCGGCTGTTTAATACAGAAGTATTGGAACAACGCGTGGTTGCAGACAGAAACAGGATTACCGGTGGGGGCGTAACGGCTGGTATTGATTTTGGCCTTTACGTTGCTGCGGAATTGTATAGCGTGGATGTGGCGAGGGAAGTGCAACTGATGATGGAGTATAACCCCGCGCCGCCTTTTAATGCAGGTTCGCCCAACACGGCAGGTGAAGCAATTGTGCAAAAGGTGGTTGATGCGAGAAAGGAAATACAGGAGCAAAGGGCCGCATTAATTAAAACCTTATTGGTATGACGGTAACACGGGTAACCCCCATACTGCGCATGTTTAATTATGCAAAGGCGGTGGAGTTTTATGTTAACTGGCTGGGTTTTACCATTAATTGGGAGCATAGGTTTGAGCCAACAGCACCCATTTACATGGAGGTTGCACGTGAAGGGATAACACTGCATTTAACCGAGCATCACGGCGATGCCACACCCGGCTCGCGCGTTTCGGTGGAGTGTACCGGGCTAAAGGAGTATCACCGGCAGTTGCTGGAGAAAAACTATCCCTACAACAGGCCGGGGCTTGAGGAAACATTTTATGGCACCTGGTGCGTGGAAGTGATAGACCCTTTTGGCAACAGGCTTACGTTTAATGAGCCTAAAAACCAGGCAACGTAAAGCGGGAGAAAAGCAAAAGACGCAAGGAATAGGAGTTGGTTTAAGCCAGTTTTGCTGTGGTGGGTGATGGGCCATTGCTGAATAAAGATTTGAACGTACAAGGGAGTGACACAACAGGCGATGGGTACAGCGGTGCAGCCCGTAACCAAAAATTAAATAGTTATTATTACGCACAAGCAGTAAACGATATTAACAAAACAGATTAACGTTTTTCATTTTAAAAATCAAGCTCAACATAACCTTTCAGGGGGCAGGGGCTAAAAACAACAAACATGGCAAAATTAAATTTCGGCGGGGTAGAAGAAAATGTAGTTACCCGCGACGAATTTCCGCTTAGCAAAGCGCAGGAAGTTTTAAAGGATGAAACGATTGCAGTAATAGGCTATGGTGTTCAGGGGCCGGGCCAGGCATTAAACCAGCGCGACAATGGCATTAACGTTATTGTTGGCCAGCGTAAAAACAGCAAAACCTGGGATAAAGCCGTTGCTGATGGCTTTGTACCCGGCGAAACACTGTTTGAAATTGAAGAAGCATTACAGCGCGGTACCATTATTTGCTACCTGCTTAGCGATGCTGCCCAAATTGAATTATGGCCTACAGTGAAAAAGCATTTAACTGCTGGTAAAGCATTGTATTTTTCACATGGCTTTGGTATAACTTTTAACGAGCAAACCGGCATTATTCCTCCTGCTGATGTTGATGTGTTTCTGGTGGCCCCTAAGGGTTCAGGTACTTCTCTGCGCAGGATGTTTTTACAGGGCCGTGGCCTTAACAGCAGCTACGCCATTTACCAGGATGCTACAGGCAAAGCCAAAGAGCGTGTTGTTGCCCTTGGTATTGCAGTAGGCAGTGGCTACCTTTTTGAAACCGACTTCAGGAAAGAAGTGTTTAGCGACCTTACCGGCGAGCGTGGTACCTTAATGGGTGCTATACAGGGTATTTTTGCGGCACAGTTCCAGGTACTGCGCGATAAAGGCCACTCCCCTTCAGAAGCATTTAACGAAACGGTGGAAGAATTAACACAGTCGTTAATGCCACTGGTGGCTGAAAACGGTATGGACTGGATGTACGCAAACTGCAGCACCACCGCACAGCGCGGTGCGCTTGACTGGTGGAAGAAGTTTCGCGATGCAACTGCACCGGTATTTAAAGAACTGTATGAAAGTGTTGCTACAGGCAAAGAAAGCCAGCGCAGCATTGACAGCAACAGCCAGCCTGATTACCGCGAAAAGCTGAACGAAGAACTGAAAGAACTGCGTGAAAGCGAAATGTGGCAGGCAGGTAAAACAGTAAGAAGCCTGAGGCCAGAAAACCAGAAATAAGCTGGTACTTTATATTTTTGGGGATGGCAGCTTTTAGGGGTTGCCATCCCCCTTTTTTTCTTAACTGGTTTGCAAAAATTGTTTATTTTAATGTAATAATACATTTATCATGGAAGAGCCAATACCAAACCAACCCACTGAACCCGCAACGGAATTGCCGTTAGGTAAACAAAAAAAGCATTTGCCCGAAGTGCTTACCGTGCGCGACTGGAAGGAATACATTGGCGAATCCCTGTTAATTGTTTTTAGCGTGCTGCTGGCATTGGTACTTACCGAATACTTTAACAGCCTGCACGAAAAGCAACAGGTAAAAGAAGTAGTAAAACAGTTGAAGGAAGAACTGATTAAAAACAAGCAGTCGGAAGAAGCACAATATGCCTATCACCTGCAGGTTTTAAAAAATATAGATACAGCTTTAAACAACCCGGCAGTGGCACAAAAGTTTATTAATAATGGTGCTATAAACCTTAATGTAATTGCGCCACAAGGGGTAATATCGGCAGATTTGAATGATGTAGCCTGGCAAATAGCCAAACAAAACAATATTGTTGCCAGAATTGACCTGGATACCTACAGCATTCTCACAAACATTTATGCAAACCAGCTTAAAATAACCAATGCAGAAGGAGAAATTGGCAGGGTATTACTCTCCTGGGAATCACGCAGGCCGGAAAACCTGCGTACCACCTTACTGCTGATAAGAGACAACTATCATGGGTGGGCGGTTGACAGGGCACCTGCATTATTAAAGTTATACCAGCAGGCAATTGATAAGCTGGAGGCTTATTAGAAGGATTTGGATATGCGCATGTTTTTGTTTTATGCGTATATTTATCGTGAAATTGTTGTTATGAAAGCGAGATTGAATGTTACTATTGAGGAAGATGTGCTGGAAAAAGCGAAAGCTTATGCAGAAAAGAAAGAAGTAAGCATCTCCCGGTTGATAGAGGATTATTTAAAAACCATCGTGCGTAAGCCGGAGGGGCCAACCCTGCTGGATGTTTTAGACAGCCTTTCGATGCCTGAAACTGATATTCCAGAAAATTTTGACTTTAAAAAGGAATATCACGAAGAAAGAAAGGGGAAATATGGCTTCTAAAATAATACTTGATACGAAAATTTTACTTGATTTAACACTTCAACGCTCGCAGGACTATACAGATTTGCGTAAAATTTATGCCGGTATTATCGCTGGAAAATTTAAAGGTTACACTACCACGGCCATTATACAAAGCAGTGCTTACTGGTTAACTAAACACCGGGGGCTTGCGCAGGCAAAGGCAATTATACTGGCACTTTTAAATAATATTACTGTTATTGAGGCCACACACAGCGTGGTTGTTGATGCAATGCAGTCTGCCTTGCAGGATACGGAAGATGCTTTGCAATATTATACAGCAATGCACCATAAGCTGGATGCATTTATTTCGCGCGACAGGGCATTTATAAATGCATCAACGCCAAAACTCCCCGTTTATCACCCTGCTGATTTTATCAGGATTTATTTTTAAAGAAAAATTTTAGCTTATTATGGATGCACTATCAGCAAGTGGCCTTTACCTTGACTTTGCCGCCGCTAAAGAGCGTTTAAAAAATATAGTAACAAGAACACCGCTGCAGCTTAATACCAATCTCTCCCGCAGGTATGGTGCCAACATCTATTTAAAAAGAGAAGACTTGCAGGTAGTGCGCAGTTACAAACTGCGTGGGGCATACAATATGATAAGCACATTGCCCGCTCAACAGTTGCAAAACGGTGTAACCACTGCCAGTGCGGGCAACCATGCCCAGGGCTTTGCCTACAGTTGCAAAAAGCTTGGTATTAAAGGGGTGGTATTTATGCCGGTTATAACCCCGCGGCAAAAAGTAAACCAAACCCGCATGTTTGGCGAGGATAATGTGATTATTAAACTGGTAGGCGATACGTTTGATGATTGTGCCATTGCAGCTAAAAAATATACTGCCGAACATGGTATGACGTTTATTCCGCCATTTGACGATTATAAAATTATTGAAGGCCAGGGCACCCTGGCAGCCGAAATTTTGGAGGATGTTGATACGGTTGACTACCTTTTTGTACCCATAGGCGGTGGCGGGCTTTCTGCCGGGGTGGGCAGCTATTTTAGTACCTATTCACCCGGTACAAAAATAATTGGCCTTGAGCCGGAAGGCGCCCCCAGTATGCTGGAAGCCTTTAAAGCAGGCCACCCGGTAACGCTTGACAGCATTGACCGTTTTGTTGATGGCGCTGCCGTTAAGCGCGTTGGTGAATTAACCTACCCTATATGCAGGCAAGCCCTGTCGCAAGTACACCTGGTGGCAGAGGGCAAAATATGCAGTACCATTTTACAGTTGTATAACGAAGATGCTATTGTGGTTGAACCTGCGGGGGCATTATCTATTGCCTGCCTGGATGATTTTGCTGAGGAAATAAAAGGCAAAACCGTGGTTTGTATAGTAAGCGGCAGCAACAACGATATTGACCGCATGCCCGAAATAAAGGAACGCAGCCTGCAGTACGAAGGGTTAAAGCATTACTTTTTGGTACGGTTTGCGCAACGCCCCGGTGCTTTAAGGGAGTTTTTAAATTATGTATTAGGCCCCGGTGATGATATTACCCGCTTTGAGTACATACAAAAAACAAACAAAGAAAGTGGCCCGGCGCTGGTAGGCATTGAGTTGCAGGCAAGGCAGGATTATGGCCCTCTTATCGAAAATATGCGCCGTTATAATATTGACTTTACCGAACTAAATAAGAATGACACATTATTCGGTTACCTGGTGTAGGCGTTAAGGGGTTGGCATGCATTGCTGTTGGTTTACCTATATTGGTTATTTGTTAGAAATAATCTAATAATTGCCTTCATTCTTTAAAATTATACTTGTTGTATGGTAATATTCTCCTACCTTCGGCACCTGTAATAATGAACATCCGCAGTAAACATATTATTTCCTCAACATCTGCCGTAGCAATGGTTGCTACCACAACAACTATTATTACAACCCTGTAAAGGGTTGTACATTGCCATATTATACCAGGCCTTCTTAAACGGGAGTGAATCTAAAAGAAAATTATTTTTTGTTTTTATCTTCCCCACACAGCTAAGTGGCTAAACATGGTTTAATAACAGTAAAAGCAAGCCTCGCAAAACAATTACATAAAATACAAAAGCCGGTAGCAAAGCGTAGTTTTACCGGCGTTAGCGCAAAGCAGATACTATATGCAACAAAAATATACTCAGATAAGCAGCCAGTCCCCTCTGGGCGATGATGGCAAGGTGTTGAAGTTTGGTGGTTCCTCCGTTGCCAATGCAGAGAATATTAAAAAAACAGTAAACATTATACAAGCCAACACCGTGCCGCAGGTGGTAGTGGTATCGGCCCTGGGCGGTGTTACCGACCAGTTATTAAAGGCGGGTGCCCTGGCGGAGCATAAAGATGAAACCTACAAGGAGGTTTTGCTGCAATTAGAGAAAAAGCACCTGGATGCAGCAAGAGGCCTGCTGCCGGTAACACACCAAAGCAGTTGCCTTAGCATGATTAAAAAGCATTGTAACGAGCTGGAAGAAATTTGCACCAGCATATTTTATCTTGAAGAACTGTCGCCCCGCATAAAAGATCGCATTGTTAGTTTTGGCGAGCTTCTTTCGTCCAAAATAATATCGGCCTACATGTTGTCTGCCGGTATTGACCATGAGTGGATAGACAGCCGTAATGTTATTAAAACCAACAGCAATTTTGGTTTTGCCAGTGTAAACTTTGGCGTAACCAACGATAGTATTGCCGATGTGGTTATCTCGTCTGAGAAAAATATATTCCTGGCACCGGGCTTTATTGCCAGCGATGCACAGGGGCATGTAACCACCCTGGGCCGTGGCGGCTCCGACTACACCGCCGCTATTTTTGCTGCAGCATTAAATGCCTCCTGCCTTGAAATTTGGACTGATGTTACCGGTATGATGACGGCAGACCCACGCTGGGTACCCAATGCAAAAACCATCAGCCATATATCGTACCAGGAAGCGATGGAGCTTTCGCATTTTGGTGCCAAAGTTATTTACCCGCCAACCATACAGCCGGTAATGAAGCTTAACATACCTACCTGGGTTAAAAACACTTTTGCCCCGGCAGAGGCAGGTACTGTAATGGGCGAAACTGCCCTGTACTCCACCGCTGTGGATGAAGGCAGCATTATTACAGGTATTTCCGGCATAAGCAATGTATCGTTGTTAAGCCTTGAGGGCAGCGGCATGGTGGGTATACCGGGTTTCTCAAAAAGGTTGTTTGAGGCATTGGCCAACGAGCGTATTAACGTAATACTTATTACCCAAAGCTCATCGGAACACTCTATTTGCGTGGCGGTTAGCTCTGCCGATGTAGCTAAAGCAAAAGAATCGGTTGACAGGGCTTTTGAAACCGAAGTAAACCAGGGCAGGCTTGAACCATTGAAAGTAGAAGACGGCTTATCCATCATAGCACTAGTGGGCGATAAAATGAAGAGCCACCCCGGCATAAGCGGTAAAATGTTTGATGCGCTTGGCCGTAATGGTATTAACGTAAGGGCCATTGCGCAAGGCTCCTCTGAACGGAATATTTCGGCGGTTATCTCCGCAGGCGATATAAAGAAAGGCGTAAACGTTTTGCACGAAGCCTTTTTTGAAACTGCACACAAACAGTTGAACATATTTGTAGTAGGAGCAGGTAATGTTGGCAGCAAATTGCTTGGCCAGCTTAAACAGCAGCAGCAGTTTTTATTGCAGCAGCTTAACCTGCAGGTACGCGTAACCGGTATTGCCAACAGCCGCAAAATGCTGTTTGTTGAAAACGGTAACGAAATAGACCTGTCCACCTGGCGAGAACAATTACAAAATGCAGAAGACAACAACCTGGATGCGTTTGTAGAAACCGTTATCAGCAAAAACCTGCGCAACTCGGTTTTTGTGGATGTTACTGCCGATGCCGAAGTAGCTACTGTGTATGGCAAACTGTTGTCTAAAACAGTATCGGTAGTGGCCTGCAATAAAATTGCGGCGTCCTCATCGTTTGAAAGTTACAGCCGGTTAAAATCGTTGTCTAACGAGTACAATGCCCTGTTTTTGTTTGAAACCAATGTGGGCGCAGGCTTGCCGGTAATAGGCACCCTTAACGATTTAAGAAGAAGCGGCGATAAGG
>CAZRDD010000170.1:0-9646 GCA_964598675.1 uncultured Parafilimonas sp. | reverse complement strand
AAAGGTGTAAAGTACTGCCACAAAAAACCACTCGAGGGGTTTCATCATAATATACACAGCATCTGCAACATACCTGTTATTAAAAACACTGTAATACCTGTGCACAAGGTGGCCTACATTATTGTATGCACGCCTTACCGGCTTGTGTAAAAAAGGCAGTTTTTGCTGTAACAGTTCCTCAAACGCGTTGGATACCAGCAACTGCCGGTTGCATATAATGGCATTGCCTGCCCGCTCGCCCAGGCGCTGTGGTTTTACAATACGTTTATGCCCTTTTGCCGCAACAGAGCATAAATAATGCCCTCCACAATTAACATTGTCGCACTCATGGTTTAGCTGCGAGAAGGTTTGATGATACGTATCAGTAAATGCCCGCACCAGCGAATCGGGCTTTTGCCCAAACAGCAGCAGCACACCCGTTATTATTACAAGCAATGGCAAACAAAGCAAAATAAACAGGGGCGTTTTAACAGCAGGATGAAGCGAAAGCAACTTCCAGCAAAACCTGTTGAAGAAATTATCTTTACTGAACTCCTTTGTTTGCAGGTACTCCATTAAAAGTTGCTGGTTTTTAACCAGGGCTACTATAAATAGCAAAATAACCGGTGCCGTACCAAAAATATAAATCACCCAACCATCCCCTTTAGCCTGCAGGGTAATAAGTACATTCAGCACTATACCTATTATCAAAAAACAGTTTACTGCAATCTCTGCCAAAGGTGCTGCAATACGCTTGCGGTAACCTGAATAAAAATAAGCAGCCATGCACAAAAAAATAATTACACGGATTGTTAAGCGGTGGGCTGGCGAAAAAAAAGCATTGTCGTCACAGCAATCATTTATAGCACCGCCATCAATGATGAGTAAAAATAACAGGGGAAATATCAGTACCGCCAGCAGCTCTATAATAAACAACAATACTGGCGGAAGACCCTTCCTGCCCAAAAAAACAACTCTAACAAAGTGTACCAAAGCTACTGGGGCATAAAAAAAGAAGATAAGAAAAATATACATAAGGGTTGATTGATGAGTTGTTTGCTAAGTTAGATTATTTAGTAATGCGGTAATTCTATCTTTGCCCATCAGTATAACTGATTACCTGCCAGCAGTAAACAATGTACATCAATAACATTGCTGGCCGGTACCACATCACCCATCAAAACAATCACATTTTAAGCTATGGCCCTTGATAAGTACGGAATAGCCAAACGCATAGCGCAGGAACTGCGCGATGGCATGTATGTTAACCTGGGCATAGGCATACCTACGCTGGTGGCTAATTTTATACCGGAGGGGATGGATGTGGTGCTGCAAAGCGAAAATGGCATACTGGGCCTGGGGCCCTACCCCACCGAAGACGAGATTGATGCAGACCTTATTAATGCCAGCAAAGAAACCGTTACCATTATTAAAGGCGGTGTATTTTTTGACAGTGCCGAAAGCTTTGGTATGATACGGGCGGGTAAAATTGACCTTACCGTGCTGGGTGCAATGGAGGTGAGCGACACGGGCGATATTGCCAACTGGAAGATACCGGGCAAAATGGTTAAAGGCATGGGCGGTGCTATGGACCTTGTGGCCAGCGCCAAAAACATTATTGTAGCCATGCAGCATACCAGCCCTGCGGGCGAAAGCAAACTGCAGCCCCAATGCACCCTGCCGCTAACGGGCCTGCGCTGTGTTAAAAAAGTTGTTACCGACCTTGCCGTGCTGGATATTACCCCCGATGGTTTTTTACTGCTTGAAAGGGCACCCGGCGTAACCGTGGAGGAGATTAAACTAAAAACAAAAGGCAGGCTTATTATACCTGCCTTTGTGCCGGAAATGGGGTTGTAAATTATAATCGGGTGTATAAAACGGTATGCTGACGCATACAAACTTTGCCGGTATATTTACTTTTAGCGGTGCTGATGGCTGTTAACAGTAACTGCCGGGCCAGCTTTACCGCTTGTGCTTTTTGCCAAGTGGTATGGCGGTATAAACACTAATATTTTGCCAGTATAGTTTTGGTGTTACATAATCTTTTGCAAGGGTATTAAAGCTTTGCTGGTACTGCAAGCCAAAACGCAAGTGGCTGGGCAACTCCACCGACGGGCCTGCCTGCCAGTTGAAAAAGGTATTGTTAAATACCGATTTGTTATAATACAGCCTGCTGTACCGGGCATCTGGTATAAGCCACTGGCTGCTGAACAACCAGGCAAACGATAAGCCCCCGTTAAGCATAAACTTTACCTTGCTTTTTGGGTTTATAACAAACCCCACGTTAACGGGTATTTCGGCCTGCCAGGCCCTGTTAACCACCGATGCTGTATTACCCCCTTCGTAATAACCGTCAACCGATACGGTGGGTATACTGCCTGCAAATGCATCGTTGGTGGCGGCTACATCAAAACTTGACTTTTGTTTGCTGCCCGTTTTTTGGGTGTTGGTAAGGTAGGCAAACTTAAGGCCACCAGATACCTTCCAGCGGGTGCTTATATTTTTCTCGTAAATACCACCTGCCGCAAAATGAAAACCTGTACCGGGCTGCTCAATCTCGTACCCATATAAACCCAGCGATGTTATTACCGGCACATTCAGGTACTGAACAGAGCCTGATGACAAACTTGCCAGTAAGGTGCTGTTGCTAAAAGCCCCATACGAAATGGTTTGCGTAGTGCCCGCTGATACCGAAAAAAACCACTGCCCCCCTTTTTTGCCATTGAGGGCTGCGGTTGATGGGCTTTTTGCACTGGTTGTTGTTTGTGGCACAGCCCCTTTAACGCCTGTTGCAACAGAACTGCTGTCTGCTGCAACGCTTGGCAACCCTGCCGTATCGGCCCGGCCATTGGCTAAAGAAATTGGGGGTTCTTTAACGGTGGTGGTGGGCCAGGGGTTTATTCTGTTACTGGTGGTGTTTTGTGCAACGGCTCCGCTGGTTATTTTACTATTTTCTGTTAGACTGTTATTGGTTTTATCTGCATTATTACCGCCTGCGGGTGCTGTAGCTGTGCCAGGTACCCGCGCTTTAAACGCGAAGGCGGCGCTTGTTACAGCTTTCTTGGGGGTGGGTGCCTCCGCCAGGTTGTTATTTGTTTTTGCTGCTGCTCTATCAATAGCGCCGCCATTGGCATTTGCCGTTGTACCGGCTGTATTTGTTTTGCCAGAGCCCTCATTTTCAACTACCGGCAATGCTGCAGCATCTGCCGGGCCCTTGCCTGGCTGCTTTTGCTGTTGTGGTATTTGTGTGATGTTATTCTTCAGCGTATCGGTTGATACAGGCGTTTGCAGGTTAATACCTTCGCGTTTAACAGTATCTTTTTCAACAAGCCACACAGCACCCATTACTACTGCCAGCCCAAGCAGTATCCACCAGCCGGCAAATACCCGGCGGTGCTTTTTCTTATTTAATACAGCATCTATTTCATCCCACACCTGGTGCGATGGCTGTATGCCGAACGTATGCATCCGTTCCCTTACCTTCTTTTCAAATTCTTCCTGCATAGGCCTGGTTTTCTGAAGCGTTACTGGTTTTTTTTAGCTTGTTTATCAGCATCATCCTTGCCCTGTTATACTGGCTGCGCAGTGTATTTTCGTTCATATTCAACAACTTAGCCACTTCCACATGGCTAAAGCCTTCTACCCCCACCAGGTTAAACACCACCTGGTAACTCACCGGCAGTTCCCTTATCATTTCCACAAGCTCCTTGGCATCAAGCTGTACATCCGGGTTATCATCGCTAACGGGGTGTACAGCAATATCATCCACCTGCATCTCCCTTTTATACCTGTTGTGTTTGTTTATGTAAGTAATGGCGGTGTTTACCATAATGCGCCTTATCCACGCACCCAGTTCGCCGCTGTTTTTAAACTGGTGCAGGCGGGTAAACACTTTTATAAACCCCTCCTGCAAAATATCTTCTGCATCTGCAAGGCTTTTGGTATAGCGGTAACAGGTACCAAGCATTACCTCAGCATATTTGTTGTACAAATAATGCTGTGCATTGCGGTCCCCGTTTAAACATTCGCGTATTAGTTCTTTGTCCTGCATTGGCTTTGCTACCCGTATATGACCCTGCCCAAAGGCAAATCATTGCACAGGCACAAAATTTATTTCAAATTAATTAAAAGGAAGAGAGGAACATCCCTGCGGGGATAAAAACACAGCCCAAAAGCCGCTTGAAGTTAACCTTGAAAGATGCGGTTAGCAAGGTGAATTTTTGCAATAATATTTGCTGCAATAGGCCAGCACCCTAAAGCGCATCCAGCTCTTTTAAAAAGGCCAGCCCTTGTGGCCAGGCGCCATAACCGGCGGCCACATTAATATGCCCGGCATCGCCAATGGTTACCAGCCTGCTGCCCCAGCAATCTGCAAAATAAGCGGCGCGTGCGTTGGTAACATAAAAATCATTGTTGCTTGCCACCGTTATACTGGGGAAGGGCAACCTGTTAAGGGCCATAGGCATAAAACCCGTGGTGCCGGGCGGGTAACTGGGGGCCTCGGTATCGCTGGGGGCTACCAGCAAAGCGCCTTTAATAACCCTGTTGTACTTCTGCGCCCAGGCGGCTACCGTGGTATTGGCTAAGCTGTGTGCCACCAGTATTACGTTATCAATACCATGCTTTACCACGGCTGCATCAATAGCGGCCGTCCAATCGGTGCAAACGGGTGCATCCCAGCTTTGCTGCTCCACCCTTTCAAACCCAAACTGGTTTTGCCATATTGTTTGCCAATGCCCCTCGCCGGAATTGCCCAGGCCGGGCAGTATGAGTATGGTCGATGTAAACTGCATAGCATTTATGTTAAAGGTAAGCTTACCACCCGGTGCATGATTTCCCCCCGCCGGGTTTATTTAAGTGTTTTTACCACTTCTTCGTTAATCTTAACGGGGTACTTCTTTTTAAGGCCCTCCAGCCAGGCTGTTTCTAATTGCTGCTGGTAATCGTTTATCACCATGCCTTTGGCATCATCAAAACTGCGTGGCGACTGCTGCGGGTACACCTTAAACACATATACAAACGTCCAGGCATCGCCTGCTTCATTTTGCTCGGGGGTGCTGGCATAGCCCTGCTGCGCAGGCACGGCCTGTTTTACAGGCAACTGGCCGTTTTCAAAACGGCTGCTGTCTGCCGAAAGCAGGTTGCTGTAAGCACCGGTTATGCTGCGCCAGTTTGCCGGGGCAGCTTTTATTTTTTGGGCAATGCTGTCAATAACATCTTTACTGGTGGCAGTAACGGTTAAGGCACTAACACCCGGTGCCCAGGTATATGCTTGCTGGTGGGCGGCATAGTATTGCTTTAAGGCCACGGTATCTAAACTGGCCTTGCTCCACACATTTTTATCCATTACGGCAAAAAGCAGGTTGGCCTCGTTAAACTCCTTCATTTGTGTGCCAATGGCAGGGTTGTATTCCTCAATATGGTTGCGGTAGTATTCGGTGCAGGTTTGGCCGGTATAATCTGCCAGCAGGGTAGCCAGTTGCTTCTGCGCACCTGCGCTGCCCGATTCCTTAATGGCTTTTACATATTTTACCCAATCCCCGGCGGTAACCTTTTTGTCGGGAAAGGAGAATATCACCAGCAGACTGTCAATATTTTTATACTTTTTCACCGGGTGCAGCAGGGCGCTGTCGGTATAAGCAAAAAGGTCGGCATCAGTATACGCGCCTTTTTTGTATTTGGTAATGGTTAGCCATTGCTTTAACAGGTTGCTTTTGGCCAGCGCCAGCCTGTCATCACCCTCCACCTGTTGTTGCAGGGCTGCCTGGTACACCACATCATCTTCCTTGGTTGCCACGGGTACCACATCTATCAGTTTTATAATGTTGTAGCCGTATTCACTTTCAAAAGGGGCTGTTACGGGGTGCTGTTTATCCAGGCTGTACACAATACGCTCAAAAGCGGGGGCGTACATGCCCACCCCTACGGTGGTTATGCCGTTAGACTGCCCATTGGTGCCTGCAAACTGCAAAGCAATTTCCTCAAAAGGGGTGCCGTTTTGTATTAGCCTGTACAGCGAATCCGCTTTTTGCTTAACGGCCTGCTTTTCTTCTGCCGTAAAACCAGCGGCTACCGGCAACAGTATCTGCTGAATTTTCCGTTTGCCTGCGGCCTTGCGCTCACCGGCATTTTTAAAAATATGGTAACCAATGCTGCTGTGGTAAATGGCCGAGTACCCGCCGGGGGCAAGGGCGTACACAAGGTTTTCCACCTCGTAAGGCAGGGTAAAAGCAGTAATATAACCAATGGTGCCTTTTTGCTCTTTTATGTTTTCGTCGGTTGAAAAAGCGGCAGCCACTTCCTCAAAGCTTCTGCCTGCACCAAGTGCGGCATAGGCGGCCTGTATTTTTTGCTTTGCGGCGGCAGTATCGGCGGCAGCGGGTGCGGCCACAAATACTTCGGACAGCAAAATATCCTTCTGGCTGCGTACAAAAGCCTCATGTGCCAGCATATTAATGTTGGCCTGGCCGTTGATGTAGTTTTCGGTTAGCTGGTTTTTAAAACTCTGCGCCTCGTATTTAAAGTCGTCCTGCTGCTCCAGCTTTTCGTTGTAAGCCTCCTGCAGCTTAAGTTTAAAATTTATGTACAGGCTAAGGTACTCCCTTATTTTATCGGCACGGCTGCCGGTGGTATCGGGGTTTTTATTAAACGCTTTTAAAAACTCGCTTTTGCTAACGGGTGTATTGCTGTATGTAAAAATGGTTTGGCTGTAAGCATTGTTTGCACTTATGCAAATGGCAACCAATGCCCCTAAGGCCAGCAGGCTTTTTTTATACATAATTATTGGGTTGCGGCGGCGGAGTGTTTTAATTTCATTTGCATATAATCATCAAACTGTAACAGGCCAAGGCGTTTGGCTATAATGTGTTTGGCATCATCCAGCAGGTACATGGTAGGTGTTTGGTACACATCGTACAACTGGCGAAAATTGGCCACGCCGTCTTTGGTTTCCTGTTCATGGGCCTGCTTTGTTTGCCAGGCGTGTGTCCACTCCTCCAGGTGATGCTCCTTTATAAAGGTTTGCCATTCGGCATGGGTACCCTCATTTACATTTACGGCAAAAATCTTAATGCCCATGGCTTTCCATTTGGCCTGGTAAATACTGTCTACCTCGGGTACCTGCTCCTTGCAATGGCTGCAGGTGGGGTCCCAAAAAACTACAAAGGTAAATGGCGCTTTTACATCGTACAGGCTTACGGGCTTGCCGTTGGGGTCCACCATTTTAAGGGCGGGCGCCTGCTCGCCAATCTGGTTGGTCCAAAGGCTGTAGCCCCTGTCCATAATGTATTTGCGCTGTGCGGCGTTTAACCAGGTGGTATCGCCTTTTAAAAAGTAGTTTTGAAACAGCAGTAAAAACACTTTATCCTGCCCCATTATTTCGGGGTTAATGTATTTATCGGTAAAGCGGCCCAGCAGGTAATGGTACATTTCCTTAGTGGTGCGGGCATACAGCAGCATGTAGTTTATTTCGCTGTAAATACTGTCCGGGTCGGGGGATACATAGTATTTCAGGTAATCTTCCAGCTTGGGGTCAAAAAAAGGTGTGTGCAGCAGGCGGTCGTCGTTAAAGGCTATATTATCCCAGTAATGCGTTTTAACATACCTGCCAGCAAAGGTGGAGTCAATTTTACCGTTGGGCAGTTTTGGGGCGGCGGGCGGCTCGGGCATTTTAATTACGCTTAAAAACAGGGCCATCAGCGATTGGGGGTGGTCTTTTATAACACTCTCCCTGTAATCGTTCATCTTTTTATTGATGGCCGTTGCCTCTGCCCTAAGGGCATCCCCATCGGCTTTGCTCAGGTTGGGGTTTTTAAGCTTCACCTGTATCTCGTTAAGCTTAGGCCCGTCTATGCCTAAAAACTTAGTATAATTTAAGTATATGGTATTGTCGGGCGAGCCTGTAATAGCCAGCGCCTCGGGGTGGGCACTGTCGGCTGTAACCGTAAAATGCTGTGCATCATCCACCAGTATATCAAAAAGTTTACTCTTGCCAGGGGTTACAAAAAAATATAGACCGGGCGTTAGCTTGTTGCTGCCTTTAAAAACGCTGTGGCTTTCCGCATCGGTACGGGCCGAATCAACCAGAATAAGATTTTTACCAAAATAGGTGGCTAAGTATAACCAGCCGTTTTTAAAAGGGGTTATGGTGGTGGCAATATTGTAACCGCCAGTGCTTGCTGCCGACGGGCCAATTTTGGCTGCGGCAGGCTTTTTAACGGCTGTTTGCGCAATTGCATAAAAACAAAAAAGCAGAAATGTGGGTACTAACAATATACGCTTCATGTTTGTAACATTGATTTTGCCGTAAATTTAGGCCAAATGGTTGTTGCGCTTGTTAAAAGCTTGTAAAAGAAACCGGCTTTACGGCAGAATTAATTGATTTATAATATAACTACCCCGCTGCCTGCCCGCCTGTTTTAAGCCGTATGCCCGCTGATGTACCGCGTTGCCCCGCTGCTTTTGCAAAGCTGCTGCCGGGGGCTATGACCAAAATCACCCCAGGGCTTGAGGGCGCTCAATACCCATGCCGCCGCTTTATGGTTGGTTTGTACCTGTAAAACAAGTTTACTGCAAACACCAACACCACACCATGAACACCCTACTTATTATATTAACGGCCCTGCACGGGCTTGTACACCTGCTTGGTTTTGCCAAAGCGCTTTACCCTGCCAGGGTTACCCAAATTACCCAAACCATTACGCGCGGCGAAGGGCTTTTATGGCTTATTGCCTGCCTGCTTTTTATAGCGGCTGCCGCATGCCTGCTGCTGGGGGCAGACTGGTGGTGGGCACCCTGTATAGTGGCGGTGCTGCTATCGCAATACCTGGTTATTTTATGCTGGTCTTCGGCAAAATTTGGCACGGTGGTGAATGTTGTACTGCTGGCCGCCGCCTTGACGGCTTATGCGGGATGGCAGTTTAAACACGATGACGGTGCGGGATTGATGTATGAGGAGAAGGGGGAGAGTGTGGGGATGATGCACAGATGTGCAGATAATGACCGAGTGGGCGAAAGGTTGGCTAAGACATGTTCTGTTTCGACTCTGTAACCTTAACAAACTTATTCAAAGTCAAAATTTTCTCCCGAAAGTCTTCTGGGAAACTCTTAAGATAAGGAGCAGGTACAACAAGACATACATCATATTTGTACATTTCTTCTAATTGATTTTTAGAAATACCCTGTTGCAAAGTAAATAGATATTTCGTTTTTACCTTGTCAGCCTCATTCAAAACCTGTCGCCAGCGGTCCTTGCAGGTAGTTTTCGAGGCAAGTACTGTCAATCTTTTATTATCAAATTTAGGGTCTAAATAGGCTTCCACACTGGGGAAGATAAAGTCAGGTTTCTTGTTATCTTCTGTAACCGCTTGTGTGTCGAAAGCAAGACTAAATGTTTTGAATATTTCCGATAGATGATGCTCCAATGATTTACCCGCCCGGCTTTTTCTTCTATTTAAAATAGTATTTGCCGTTTCAACTAATTCTTCCACTGTGGAAAACGGAGTTTGAATACGCTTAGAATAGCGCTCGCTCTCAAAAATTTTGAACAATTGAAATTCAGCATCAAGCCAATTAAGAATTTTTTCGTCTGGATTATTTCTTATCAATTTGTCATTAATACTGTAAGAATTATTGTAGCAATTTCTGGCACTTCTTGCTAGTTCAAACG
>CAZRDD010000169.1:0-9704 GCA_964598675.1 uncultured Parafilimonas sp. | reverse complement strand
GCAGTGCCGTGGCTAAGTTTGTGCTGGATGATTTTGATAATCAATTGACACATTTTGTTAAAGTGTTTCCAAGGGATTACAAAAAGGTATTGCAACAAAAAAAGCAATCAGTACAGGTTAAGTAAGCAAAAAGGTTTACAGGTTATTGCCGCTTTCAATTTGGTAAACATCAAAATGTAATGTGGCAGTAGATAAGCCTTATAACCTGATAAACAAAGAATAGAATAACAAACTCAAACGCAAGATATTTAACATGGGCAAGCCAACAGGTTTTTTAGAGTTTACCAGGGAATTACCCAGCAAGCGCGAGAAAACAGAACGCGTAAACGATTATAAGGAATTTGTAGATTTATACAAGCCTGAAAGCCTTAACCACCAGGCGGCAAGGTGCATGAACTGTGGCATACCTTTTTGCCACAACGGGTGCCCTTTGGGTAACGTAATACCCGAGTTTAATGATGCTGTTTACCGCAAAAGCTGGCAGGAGGCGTATGAAATATTAAGCAGCACCAATAATTTTCCAGAGTTTACCGGCCGCATTTGCCCGGCACCCTGCGAAAGTGCGTGTGTGCTTGGCATCAATCAGCCCCCGGTAGCTATTGAGGAAATTGAAAAGCATATTATAGAACTTGCTTTTGAGAAGGGCCTTATAAAGCCCCGCAAGCCTAATGTTAAAACAGGCAAAAAGATAGCCGTAGTTGGGTCTGGCCCTGCTGGTTTGGCGGCAGCAGCACAATTAAACTATGCCGGGCATAGCGTAACAGTTTTTGAAAGGGATGATGCACCCGGCGGCTTGCTGCGCTACGGTATACCGGATTTTAAATTGGAAAAATGGGTGATAGACAGGCGTGTGGAACTACTTGAGCAGGAAGGTGTTGTGTTTAGGTATAATGCTAATGTAGGCGTAAATGTTAACCTGAACGACCTGTTACGCGAATACCATAGTATAGTGCTTGCGGGTGGCAGTACCGTGCCAAGGGATTTAAGCATACCTGGCCGTGAGTTAAACGGCGTTTACTTTGCCATGCAATTTTTAAAGCAGCAAAACAAGCGGGTGGCAGGTAAAGACCCTCTTGCAAATGCCGCCATTGAAAGCAATATTTACACTTCAGAACTTAGTGCAGAAGGTAAAAATGTGGTAGTGATTGGTGGTGGCGATACTGGCAGCGACTGTGTAGGTACCTCAAACCGGCATAAAGCGGCCAGCGTAACACAATTTGAACTGTTGCCAAAGCCACCTGCAGGCCGTACACCTTATATGCCATGGCCCACCTACCCAATGGTACTTAAAACTACCAGCTCTCACGAAGAAGGTGCAGACCGTGCCTGGGCAGTTGCCACCAAAGAGTTTATTGGCGATGGTAATGGTAATTTAAAAGCACTTAAGATTGTAGACCTGGAGTGGAAAATTACCGAAGATGGCAGGCCTGCCAAGTTTGTGGAAATAGAAGGCAGTGTAAGGGAAATACCTTGTGAGCTGGCATTGCTGGCCATGGGTTTTGTACACCCGCAGCATACCGGCATGATAGATGAACTTGGGGTAGAGCTTGATGAGAGGGGGAATGTAAAAGCTACGGAGAAGCATTATCAAACAAATATTTCCAAAATATTTACCTGTGGCGATATGCGCAGGGGGCAATCGCTGGTTGTTTGGGCTATAAGCGAAGGCCGGGAATGTGCCCGTAAGGTAGATGAGTTTTTAATGGGTGCTTCTCAGTTGGAAAGCAAAGATCAAAATATTCATGCGCCTTTGGTAAACGCATAAGATATATAATTAATATATATTAATTATATTAAATACGACCACATTCTTATTAAGTGGCTGGCAATTTAAATTGTCAGCCACTTTTTTTTATTTTATAAATAATTTTTTGCCCGCTCTTTTGTGATTTTTTAGGATTATACAATTTTTAATGTTAATCCATTTTTGTAGAATATTATCTATATAAATAACTGATAAACAGATTAATTTAAAATTTTATAGATATTAATAACTGTATTTAACACACTTAATGCAGGTTGTTAATAAGGCCGGTATCGTCTATTTTTAATATATTATAAAATAATTAATATTAAAATATTTTTATTTTTTGTTTAATAAATGAATATATTTGAATTAGTAAATAACATTATTAAAAATTATAATGCAAATCTTTACAAAAAGTAACCAAAACTCAAACGGTCCGTAAGTTTATTAATCTGATTCTATCTAACACTATGTCTCTCACCAAAAACTAACGTTTTGCTTTAAAGGGTTTCACCAAAGCCAGCTCTTTATCTGCCGTATGAAAAACAGGGTTGGTATTTACAAACTATTAATTATTTACCCCTTAAATCAAACACTAAATGCTAAAGAAAATTTTTTTAAGTGCAACGCTTCTTATGGGTTATGTAATGTCTTTTGCTCAAACTGATTCAGCTAAGGCAGCAGCAACACCTCCACCGGTTACTATTACCGGCTCTTTTGATGGTTATTACAGGTTTAATTTTAATGCCCCCCAGGGTGGTACTAACAATTACACCAGCTTTACAAATTCTCAAAGTTCTTTTGAATTAGGTATGGCAAGCATCCGCGCCGACCATAGTTTTGGAAAAGCAAGTGTAACCCTTGACCTGGGTTTTGGCAGAAGGGCGCAGGAGTATTCCTACAACGATGGTAACGGGTCTGGCGTTACTGGTAACGGCTTTTTAAGCCTTGCCTCTGTTAAGCAGGCTTTTGTTAGCTATGCAGTAACTGACAAGTTTAAACTTACCATGGGTAAATGGGGTACACACATTGGTTATGAAGTGCTGGATGCTTATTTAAACCGCAACTACAGCATGGATTACATGTTTTCGTACGGCCCCTTCTCCCATACTGGTATTAAGGCAGATATTGGCCTGGGTGGTGTAAGTACTTTAATGGTAGGTATTGCAAACCCTACTGACCATGCCACTGATGTTACCGGTACAAAATATTTTATTGCACAGTTTGGTACTGGCAGCAAAAATGGCAAATTTAAAGCTTACTTAAACTACCAGGGTGCTGATGGTGGTGCCATGGGTAGCGTAAGCCAGTTTGATGTTGTTGCAACAGGTACTATTACCGATAAATTTAGTGTTGGCTATAACGGTACTGTTTATACGGCTAAACCAAGCGGTGGCTCCAGTGTAACAACCACAGGTTCTGCGGTTTATTTAAACCTTGACCCTGTTAGCACTTTTGGCTTAACATTAAGGGGCGAGTACCTGGATAACAAGAAATATGCATGGGCAATTTCTTCAGTAGGCAGCAGCATTTTTGATCTTACTCTTTCTGGTAACATCAAGGTGGGAAACCTTACTATTATACCCGAATTGAGGTTGGATAATTCATCTGAGGCTATTTTTAAAGGCACAGATGGCACCGCTACCAAAAGCACCTTTACGGGTATACTGGCAGCAACCTACCACTTTTAATTGTTTGGGTGCAGATGCTCTTTGCTAAACTTACGGTAAACTTAATTAAAGATATGTATGCCTGTTTTTGAACTGCAGGTGTACGCTATTTGAACTAAAAATCTTAACTAAAACCTCGACCACATGTTTTCAAGATTCCTCTTCAAAAGAAACCAAATGGCTTTTGCAAGCCCTTTGCACAGATTAACTAAAGCTGAGAAATGGCGCATGGCTGGTGCTATGTACGCCGGTAAAATTGGTGGCCTTATGCTGGTGCTGGCAGCCATACATTTCCTGCCTGGTATGCTGGGTACGGCAGCACATGCACAAAGTGTAGATTCTTTGTCAAAAGCTTTGGTGGATACCAAAAAGCAACTGGCAGATACTACCACTACCCTGCAGAACACTGCCAATACCATTTGGACCCTGGTGGCTGCATTTTTAGTATTTGGTATGCAGCCGGGTTTTGTGCTGCTGGAAGCAGGTTTTGCGCGTACAAGGGAAACTGTTAACATTTTGATGGAATGTATATTTGATACCTGCCTTTGCGGTATACTCTTCTGGGCTTTTGGCTACGCCTTTATGTTTAGCCATGGCAACGCCTTTATAGGTACGCATTGGTTCTTTTTAAATGGTGCAGATTCTGATGGTGCACTTGCAAGCGGCACATACTTAACAACTGGTGTGCCTATTATTGCACACTGGATTTTTCAGTATGCTTTTGCTGATACCTGCTCTACTATTACTTCAGGCGCTATGATTGGCCGTACAGGCTTCCGTGGCGATATTCTTTACAGTATAGGTGTTACTGGTTTTATATACCCAATTATCGGGCATTGGGCATGGGGTCCTGATGGTTTCCTTGCTTTAATGGGTTCTGCAGGCAACTTCCTTCCTTCACTCGGTCAGGGCTTCCGCGACTTTGCAGGCTCAACCGTAGTACACTCAATTGGTGGCATGGTTTCATTGGCTGGTGCCATTGTACTTGGGCCACGTATTGGCAGGGTATTTAAGCGCGATGGTGGCGGCCCTATGCCTCCGCATAATATTACTATTGCTGCAGTTGGTGGTTTCATCCTGTGGTTTGGCTGGTATGGTTTTAACCCAGGCAGTACACTTTCTGCGGTTGACATGCAAGGTATTGGCCGTGTAGCTACTAACACCACGCTGGCTGCCTGCGCAGGTGGTATGGCTGCAATGCTTATGGGCTTGTGGACTGGTGATACAAAAGGTAAATTTGATACAGCATTAACAACCAATGGTTTTCTTGCTGGCCTTGTTGCTATTACCTGCCCTTGTTACTGGGTTGACCCAGCCGGTGCAATAGGCCTTGGCTTTATTGCCGGTATTATTGTGGTACTGGGATGTTACCTGTTGGAGTACTTAAGGATTGATGACCCTATTGGTGCGGTGCCTGTACACGGTTTTGCTGGCATGTGGGGTACATGGTCTTTAGGTTTGTTCGCTTCTGGTAAATTTGGGCTCACCGGGCCTACCGGCGCTGATAATTCAGCCCCTGTTAAAGGTCTAT
The DNA here is from genome assembly GCA_964598675.1 of uncultured Parafilimonas sp. Taxonomy (GTDB): domain Bacteria; phylum Bacteroidota; class Bacteroidia; order Chitinophagales; family Chitinophagaceae; genus JABDFW01. Next base: position 4,756 of record CAZRDD010000169.1, on the reverse strand, counting down.
TTTATGGTGGTGATGCATCTGTACTAAAAGCACAGCTTATCGGCAGCTTTACAATATGTATTGCAACTTTGGTGGTATCATTAATAATGATGTATCTTATCAAGTTGCTTCCTCACCCATGGAGCCTTCGCGTTGAGCCAGAAGGAGAAAAATTGGGTCTTGATATATTTGAGCATGGCACTGAGGCATATCCTGCACAGTAATCATCTGTCAAATTATCGCTATTAAGCTTATTTTAATAATTGGCATAGCAATTTAAACTGGAAATCCCGGAGACATGTATGTCTTCGGGATTTTTTATTGTCTTTTTGTCATGCCGTGTCATGCTGAAATGATATAAATACCCCATTTTGAAAAGGGGGTGTATCATTTTGGGAAATTTCTGACACATGTCAAAATGACTGTCGTGTTATAAAAAAAAATATTTGAATTATTTTTTTTGACAGCCGAATGTTAAAATAAATGAGTTTTTTGGGTACATCAGGGTTAAGAGAAGTTGTGTAATAGAAAAGCGAAAATATTTTTTTTTGATTTTAAAAATTGCGCGTATGAAGTTCTGATTATTTGTTATATATAATTATTTGTAATAAATATGCTGTGCCATGTTAAAAACAATAAAAGTTTGGCATGGCACAGTTTGTGATTTATTACTTGCGATATATAATTATCACATTCTTAAAAACAAATAATATGATACGCTTTTCAATGATTCTTCTGATAGCTGCAATAGCTGCTGGTGTTTATGCAATAGCTGCCCCTGGTGTATTTGCTAATGTTTTAGCTTTTGGCACAATTGTAGTTCTTTATCTTTCTTTATTGGGTAGCAAGAGAACTGCTTAAGCCTTAAAAGTTTAAGAGCAGCATTTTGTAGTGGGGTATACATCTAAGCTATTTTAGTGATATGCTTTTGATTGATAAAACCTTATAATAAGTAAATAGTCTGGGCCTGCGCTTAGGCTATTTTTGTTTTGCGCATTCTTACAAACAATAAAACCGGGAACAAAAGCTAAAGTATTTACTGGCAATACTTTGGCTTTTGTTCCCGGTTAGTTTATTACAATCTGATACAATAAAGGCCGGTGTTACCCTAAAATACTGTTATTTTTTAAGTCGGCCTCTTCAAGCAGTTTATAAAATTCTTTTTTTGAGGCTAAATCTTTCAATGCGTTCAAATGGTTTTCGTGGTGCATATCTGTACCAACAAGGCTAACCATTTTTTTTGCAAATAATTTTTCAGCAGTCATTTTAATAGGTTTACCATAATAGCCCAACAGTGATAGCAGGTTTACCTGCAGCAGGCACCCCAATTCAACCAGGCGGTCGTATTGAGCAAAGTCTCCATGATAAAAATTGTATCGCTCAGGGTGGGCTATAATCGGCTGCAACCCCTTAAGCCTGAGGGCAAAAATAGCCTGCTCAATGTTAGGCGAAGCAGCTATATACGACATTTCGATAAGTATAAGGTTTTTGCCAAATGTTAATAGCTTATCGCCCCTTTTTACCGAAATTTCCATTTCAGGGTCAACCATATACTCGGCACCAGCCTCAATAGTAACGGGTATCCCTTGGGCTTTAACGGCTTCTCTAACCAGTTCCAGCTTTGGCAGAATAGTTTCCGGGCTGTTAGGGTAGAGGTCGGATATGATGTGTGGGGTGCAAATAAGCTTTCTGTATCCCAGTTCATGAAGCTCCTTAACAAAGGCAACTGTTGTGTCTAAGTCTTTAAGGCCGTCATCCAAACCTGGTAAAAGGTGGGAGTGCATGTCTACACCAATAAAAGAAAGATCGGGTGTAACCTTAGTGTTTTTTTTGAAGAATGAGAACATGTACAAATGTACAAATTAGATACACTTTGCTTTTACTATGAAGATACTTTTTTATTGAGAGAGAGAGAATGATCGAATAATTCGTATACAGAGTTATTGCTGATGTATTCGGGTACAATCCTTTTCATTTGGCGTACCACTTCATTGTCTTTAAAATCACCCGCCATCTCCAGCAAGCGGTTTATTTCTACAGAAGTTTTCTTGTAATCCTGCTCAATAGTTTTGGCTATCAGTATTTTTTTATGGTGGGTTGGTATAACTTCTTCTTCTTTATTAAGCAGCTCTTCAAATAGTTTTTCCCCGGGGCGTAAGCCTGTAAAAATAATTTCAATATCTTTTCCTGGTTCAAAACCTGCAAGCCTTATCATCTTTTTAGCCAGGTCAAGAATTTTAACGGGTTCACCCATATCAAACAATAAAACCTCGCCACCATTACCCATTGCAATGGCTTCCAGCATAAGGGTGCAGGCTTCTGGTATGGTCATAAAGTAACGTATAATCTCAGGGTGAGTAACCGTTACGGGGCCACCGTTGGCTATCTGCTCCTGAAAACGTGGTATTACTGAGCCATTGCTTGCCAGCACATTGCCAAAGCGCGTGGTAATAAATTTTGTTTTGTTTTTTGAGCCTGGCAGTTGGTAAACGCCTGTGTTTTCTTTTGCCTGGTAAAATTCCCGGTGGTGAAGCGAATGGCAGTATATTTCCGCAATGCGTTTTGATGCACCCATTACGTTTGTAGGGTTAATAGCTTTATCTGTTGAAACCAGTAAAAAACGCTCGATGCCATAGGCTACAGAAAGGTCTGCTATAACTTTTGTCCCCATTACGTTATTGCGTATGGCTTCCGAAGGATGTTTTTCCATTACCGGCACATGCTTATACGCCGCCGCATGAAATACAATGGAAGGTTCGTGCTGTTGAAACAGCAATTCCATAGCATTCTCGTATTTTACATCTCCAAGGTATACTTTAAGCCTGCTGCCGATATTAAATTTTTGCTGAAGCTCATACTCCAGGTCGTGTAAACCCGTTTCGGTTTGGTCATTTATAATCAGTGCTTCAGGGTGCATTGCTGCAATTTGCCTGGCCAACTCAGACCCGATAGAACCCGCCGCACCTGTAATAAGCACTCTTTTTTCCTTTAGAAAATTTGTTACAGTATTGTTGCGAAGTTTAATTGGCGGTCTGCCGAGCAACTCTTCTATTTTAACTTCCTGTAACTGGCTTAAATTAAGGTGCCCATGCATCCATGTTTTAACCGGCGGTATGTTCATTACCTTAACATGATGTTCCAGGCAATCATCCACCACTTTGTTTTTAATATGAATATCAATATTAGTGCGGGCAAAAAAAAGGCCCTCTATATCGTAGGATTCTATAAGGTTGCCGAGGCTTTTATAGGAGTAAATACGAATATTGTCAATGGTTTTATTTACCAGTTTTTCATCATCATCAATAAAGGCAACAACTTTATATTTACTGTTAGAGATTGTATAAATCATTTTCTGCAACAGCGATCCATTTAACTCCGCCCCATAAATAACTATATTAACGGCATCAGCATCGCTGGTACTGGCTTTGTAAAGGTTTTTTATAAGTATCCTGTAACCCGAAATAACAAACGATGCAATAAAAAAGAATATTAAAAGCGCAGAATTAGCTATAATGGTGGCATGACCGGATAGCTTGCTTACCATATTGATAAGCAGAATAACAAAATAGGTACAAAATACTGCCAGGATAGACCTTATAGATTCATGAAATTCGGAAAAACGGATGATGCCGTCATAAGTCTTAAACGTAAAAAAGAATACTGAGCTAATTAATGCAATGATTGCAGCATCGCTTACAAGGCTGCCGTAAGCAGCAACTGTAAGTATGTTGAAATTTTTTAATATAAGAGAAGCAAAGGTTATTGAAGAAACACAAATAATAAGGTCAAGAAGAAATATAAGCCATTTGGGCGCTATCCTGTTTTGCAGCAGAAATTTTCTAAACTCTATAATGGGTACAGTCTTTTCGTAGGTAATTTTCACTTTGTATAAATTACAAATTAAGTATAAGGGGTATAATTAGTTGACTTTTTATAGTCAATCTATACCTATGGATTAAAAACTGCAAAAACTGTTGTAAAGATAGTAAAAAAATAGCTTTTTAGCGTTTTGTTATAAATATAATGTTTATTTAATTCAATTTTATGAGGCATTATTACGTTGATATAATATTCCTCAGGGTTGGGGGCTTTTTGCAGTAACTCATTCTCGTTCTTATACTTAACTGAGGCATAATCAGTAATACCGGGCCGTACTGTAAGCACAATTAGCTGGTCTGCGGTATACATATCTACATACTTTCTAACTTCCGGCCTGGGGCCGACAAAACTCATATCCCCTTTTAGCACATTAAGTAGCTGGGGCAGTTCATCCAGCTTAAATTTACGCAGGTAATAGCCAGCAGGGGTTATTCTTTTGTCTCTTCCACCAATGGTAAGCTGGCCAAGTTTATCTGCATTTACCCGCATAGTCCTAAACTTATACATGTTAAAATCTACATTGTTGCGGCCAACGCGCTTTTGCACATATATAACCGGCCCTGCGGAGGTTAACTTTACAATAATGGCTAAAATTAACATTACAGGTGATAATACAAAAAGCATTATCAAGGAAATTATCACATCTAAAAGCCGTGTGTTATCCTTCATTGATGACTGAGTTAACAGCATTAATTACAGCATTTATTACGTAAAGGCATTGCTCGTTGGTAAGCTGGGGGTAAACCGGCAAAGATATTTCGCCCGCATATAAAGCGTATGATTTTGGATAATCAGCCATTTTATACCCTGCATTTTCAAAAACGGTTAGCAAAGGCATAGGTATAAAATGCACATTTACTGCTACCCCCTGTGCTGCAATATTTTCAATAATAGTATC
>CAZRDD010000168.1:0-9770 GCA_964598675.1 uncultured Parafilimonas sp. | reverse complement strand
TGAAGACATATCGTTACAAAGGGCACTCTATATCCGACCCTCAGAAATACCGCACCAAAGAAGAGGTGGAGGAGTATAAAGACAGGGACCCGCTTAGCATCGTGCTGGATATAATTAAAGAAAATAATTACGCTACCGATGAGGAACTGGCCGCCATTGACAGCCGCATAGCTGCTGAAGTTGACGAAACAGTTAGGTTTGCAGAAGAAAGCCCCTGGCCGGATGATGATGAGGTGCTTAAGGATGTATACATTGATGAGAGCTACCCGTTTATTGTTGATTAATATTTTTTGTAATAATTTTTCATTTCAATCTTTGAATTAAAACAAATATGTCTGATAAGCATGTGGATCATTTCCACCACCTTGAAGAAAATGACCCTCTATTGAAAGCAAAAGGCTTTTGGAAAAAGAATGGCAAGTCTTTATTAATTGTTATAGCTATTTTGGTGATTGTTATAGGTGGCTGGTACAGCTACAAAAACTTAATTGTAGCACCTAATGAAGAAAAAGCAGGCCTTGCAATTTATAAAGCTGAAGAGTATTTTAGGGAAGACTCTTTAAAACTCGCCCTTAATGGCGATGGTGCCCACAAAGGATTTTTGTACGTTATTAATAATTACGGCAGTACCAAAATTGGTAACCTGGCCAAATATTATGCAGGGTTATGTTACCTTAAAACAGGCGACTTTAACAATGCCGTTAAATACCTTGATGGTTTTAGCACAAGCGCTAAACAAGTACAAATGATGGCTTATGGTGCGCTTGGTGATGCATACAGCGAACTTAGTAAAAAAGAAGAGGCTATTGCATCGTACAAAAAAGCTTCTGAAACTTTTCCTGAAGATGAAATAAATGCCTCTGAGTATCTTTTCCGTGCGGCACTTCGTTCAGAAATTGATGGCAAAACACAGCAGGCTGTTGAGTTGTACAAAAAACTGAAAGACGAGTTTCCTTCCACACAACATGGCAGAGAAGCCGATAAATATATTCACCGTTTAGTTGACGAAACTGGTTTAACAACAAAATAATGGCAGCTAAAGGAAATACTTCACTAACCAAAGGCATCCCTGAAATAAAGGATGCCTTTGTAGTTATAGTTAAAACAGAATGGAACGCAGCAATCGTTGATAAGCTGGAAGCAGGCTGTAAAAAAATACTAAAGGAAGCTGGTGCTAAAAGCACCACGCTGGTAGTACCCGGGGCGGTAGAAATTGGTTTTGCTGTAAAAGCATACAACGATAGCGAAAACAGGGCTGCCGATGCTTTTATAACATTGGGTACTGTTATACGTGGCGATACCCCGCATTTTGACTATGTGTGCAAAAATGTAACAGATTCGGTTACCTCGCTAAACCTTACCCTTGATGCACCCGTAATATTTGGTGTACTTACCGTGGAGAATGAAACCCAGGCGTTGGAAAGGATAGGAGGGGCACATGGGCATAAAGGTGAAGAAGCAGCAATAACGGCATTGAAAATGATTGAACTTACCAGGAAGCTCAGGAATTTGTAGGGTAATTAAGCTGGTACTGCAACAATAGTAATTGCTGTTGAACGGAGTTAAATTTAGAAATTACAGTTCCTCATGAGGGAAATTAGGGAGTGTGTTATGAATGTTCAAATATTTGTTCCCTGTTTTGTTGACCAGTTATACCCCACCGTGGCATTTAATATGGTAAAGGTGCTGGAAAAAGCAGGGTGTAAAGTTAGCTATAACCCTAACCAAACCTGTTGCGGCCAGCCAGCTTTTAATGCAGGCTTTTGGGGCGAGGCAAGAGATGTTTGCAGAAAGTTTATTGATGATTTTAAAGGCAGCGGGTATATAGTTACACCCAGCGCCAGTTGCACTGGCTTTGTAAGAAATTACTACGGCAAATTGTTTGAAAATTCCCCTGAAAAAAGCAGTGCTGCTATGCTAAGCAAACGCTTGTTTGAGTTTTCTGAATTTATGATAAATGTACTTGGGGTTGATGATGTAGGTGCTGAGTTAAAGGGTAAGGCTACTTATCATGATAGTTGTGCAGGGCTTAGGGAATGCCGTATAAAGCATGAGCCCCGCAGGCTTTTGGCAAATGTAAAGGGCCTGGAACTGGTAGAGTTAAATGACGTGGAAACCTGCTGTGGTTTTGGTGGTACGTTTGCCGTTAAATTTGACCCGATAAGTATTGGCATGGCCGACCAGAAAATTACCAACGCTTCTGCTACTGGTGCTGACTATCTGGTAAGTACAGATATGAGTTGCCTGATGCACCTTGACGGCTACGCAAAAAACAAAGGGACTAAAATACAAAGCTTGCACCTGGCCGATGTGTTGGCAAGTGGCTGGTAGCAAAAACAACGGTTTTGCCAATACGCATAAATGCATGAGTGGTAAAAAGCCATTTGTAATGATGGCAAAAAAGGCACGGCAAATAAGTTTTTGTATGTTCCATGTTTACCTCAATTGTTTTAACTTCTACCTTCGTAATTCTAAAATCGTACTTAATCATGGCTTACTGGCTTGTAAAATCTGAACCATTTAAATACAGTTGGGAACAGTTTGAAAAAGATAAACTAACCTTTTGGGATGGGGTGCGCAACTATGCAGCACGCAATAACCTTAAGGCCATGCAAAAAGGCGACCAGGTATTATTTTATCATAGTAATGAAGGGCTGGAGATAGTTGGCATTGCCAAAGTGGCAAAAGAACATTACCAGGACCCTACCACTGAAGATGCTGCCTGGGTGGTGGTTGATTTGAAGCCGTTTAAAAAAATAAAAAAGCCTGTAAGCCTTGCGCAAATAAAAGCAGATATACGCCTGGAAAAAATGGCCTTGGTACGCCTCGGCCGTTTATCGGTACAGCCGGTAACCGATGAGGAATGGGATATTATTATGGAACTTGGCGGAATGAAGTAAACTGCTGCAATACTACCAGGCTATGTTACTGTTTGTATTGTTGCTGCGCGGTGACAATACGTAAGGATAACTGTAAACATATAAGCAGCGGGCCTTACCTATGATGAAATAAAGTAACGCCGTTTGTCGTTTTACAACTGGCTGTAAAACCAAAGCCTTGTAAGGTTGGTTGTTAATACAGGTTATATAATATGAAGAATGCAGGCAGGTTTTTATTACTGGTTTTAATTGCAGGGGCAGGAATTTATTTTTATCTCCAGTTTGCGAATACTTTTAATGGTAGCCAGCAACCTTCATCACCCACAGATGTTGCTATTAAATACCGCTTCTCTGTAGACAGGGAAATTAAAAACAACGTTTATACAGCCTATTTTAACTACAGCCTTCACGAGCCGCTGTATGTGAGTTATATCCTTTACCAGGGTGGTGGCGATTGCAGCCGGAAACACATGCACTTTAAAAAGGATGATGTTACCGGTACCGCTTCCCTTGAAGATTACAAACATTCCCTGTACGATGAGGGGCATTTATGCCCCGCTGAAGATGAAGCCTTTGACTGCGAAAGGGAGGAACAAACATTCAGGTTTTATAACTGCCTGCCGCAAACGCCAAAATTAAACCGTGGTGTTTGGAAAATCTGGGAAACCCAGGTAAGGGCCGAAAGCCAGCGCGATAGCCTGCTGGTGCTGTGTGGCGGTATTTTTGGCGATAAAAGAATAGGACAGGCCGCTGTGCCAGACACGTGCTGGAAGCTTGTTTACAACCTAACCACCGGCCGCATGCTCCATTGCCTCATCTTTCCCAATGATGACAGCAACACCGCCGAACGTATTTCGGTAGAAGCCTTAAAGCAAAAGGTTGGCTATCCTTTACAGCTACCTTCTTTTAAGTAAAATTATTAAACAGGGTAAAACGTAATTATAACCCCCGCAGTTATTATAAGCCATATTGCTACACTCTTAATTTTATTGCCATTATGTGCGGTTTATTCCATTAGGCTTTATCTTTAAACCACTTACACAATAAATACTGCTGCAAATGGGGGCTTCGCTTATCTTCTTTATTATCCTGGTGTATTTTGCTTTGCTAATGCTTATTTCTAAGCTTACCTCAAAACATACAAAGGATAATACTTTTTTTGATGGTAACAGGCAGTCCCCCTGGTTTTTGGTAGCTTTCGGTATGGTAGGGTCTGGTATATCGGCGGTATCGCTGGTGTCTATCCCTGGCAATGTTGGCAATAACAACCTGTATTATTTTCAGTTTATATTAGGTACCATTGCAGGCTACCTGTTTATTGCTTTTGTACTAATCCCCATCTTTTATAAGCAAAAACTGGTATCAATCTATACATATCTTAATATCCGCTTTGGCAACATTACTTATAAAACGGGTTCGCTGTTTTTCCTGGTGTCGCAATCTTTCGGCGCTGCATTAAGGCTGTTGTTATCGGTTAAAATTTTACAGTATGCTTTTTTCGATGCCTTTGGCATACCTTACTTTATTACCATTATTGTGGTGTTGGTGCTTATATGGCTGTACAGCAACAAATCGGGCATTAAAACAATTGTCTGGACGGATGCGCTGCAGTCGTTTTTCCTAATCACCGTAATAGTTATCTCAATCATCACTTTTAAAAATGCATCGGGTTTCAACTTACCCCAGTTATTAAAGGCTGTGCAGCATCATCCTTATGCAAAGCTTTTTAATTGGGATGCACATTCCGGGGCTAACTTTTTTAAGCAGTTTATCTCAGGTATGCTCATTACTATAGCGCTTGTAGGTTTAGACCAAAGCATGATGCAGAAAACCCTTACCATAAAGGATGCTAAAGGTGCCAGGAAAAACGTATTAACCTTTAGTTTTTTCATTGCTTTTGCACAAACGCTGTTTCTTGGGCTTGGCGTGTTAATGTACCTGTACGCTGAGCAAAAAGGCATAAAACTTGAAACTCAAAATGGCCAGTTTGTAAACACCGATGGGCTGTACCCCATGTTAACCCTGCATTATTTGGGCAAGCTGGGGGCTGTATCATTTTTTATAGGGGTAGTGGCATCCACTTTTGCCACTATAGATTCATGCATAGCAGCCCTGACCACTGCCGTTAGTTACGACTTTCTTCATTTTGAGCATCAGCCTCATTTGGTAAAGAAAAAAATTAAGAACCGTGTACTGCTTGCGGTAAATGTTGTAATGTTCATCATTGTAATGCTTTTTTGGAACAGCAAAGGGGCCATTATCAACACCATATTTACTATTGCAGGGTACACCTACGGGCCCATATTGGGTTTGTATTTAACCGGGCTGTTTACCAGTATGCAAGTAAAGGAAAAGTGGGTGCCGGTGGTGTGTGTGGCTGCGGCATTATTCACCTGGTTGCTCAACAACTGGCTCATGTCTGCGTTTCAGTTTGATGCAGGCTTTATGGTTATTTTAATAAACGCCTTTTTAACAATACTGTTTTTGGTGATGATTAAAAAAGCAAAGCCAGATGGAGCAACAAACTAAACTTACTATACGAGCGGCAAAGGGAGAAAAGGATATTGAGGTATGCGCTGCAATGATGGCCGCATCAGACCCCTGGATAACGCTCGAAATGACTTACGCACAATGTTTACCTGCTTTTGACGGCCCTTGTAAAGAGGTTTATATAGCAGAATATGAGCATGAAATTGCAGGTTTTGTTATTATACAAACGGGTGGAACATTTAAAGGTTATATTCAAACACTTTGCGTGGCAGAAGCCTATAGGGGCAAGGGCTTTGGTACAAAAATACTCCAGTTTTGTGAGGAGAGGATTTTACAGATGTCGCCCAATATTTTTATCTGTGTTTCTGCTTTTAACAAGGGTGCTATAAAATTGTACGAGGCATTTGGGTTTGTATTGGTGGGGGAGTTACCCAATTTTGTAAAGCAGGGTTTTACCGAGCTGTTGATGCGTAAAACAACAGGTGCAATGCTTGGTTATAAACCTGCACAAACACAAAATACAGTTGTATAAATAACAGGCTAAAAATAAGGTATGCGTAAACAAATGCTTTTAACTGCGGTGTTGGTTATAACAGTGGGGGTAGTTTGCTTTGGGCAAGTACAGCCCCAAAAAACAGGTGTGAAAGATATTCGCCCTGTTATAACCGGCATTTTGCAAAACCAGGTAGACAGCAATTTTATACCGGGCGCGGTTATACTCATTAAAAAGGACAATAAGCTGATATTTGAGAAAGCCTTTGGCTACGCCCAAAAATACGGCTATGGAAATAAACTGTTGCCTGAACCAGAGTTAATGACAACGCAGCACCTTTTTGATATTGCCTCACTTACCAAAGTGGTGGGTACCACTACAGCTATTATGCTGCTTGTTGACCGGGGGTTGCTGCATGTGGATGATGCAGTGGGCAAGTACATACCAGCTTTTACCGCAGCAGATAAAAAAGACATTACCATCAGGCAGCTTTTAACACATACATCAGGCCTTAGCGACTGGTATCCTATGTATTACAGGTCATCTACCCGGCAGCAAACCTATAAACTGATAGGGGAGTTGCCTTTAAAATACCCGGTGGGTGCAGCAAGGCATTATAGCGATTTGGGTTTTACCATACTTGGGCAGATAGTGGAAACAATATCTGGCCAGCTGCTGGAACAATTTGTACAACAAAATATCTTTATGCCGTTGGGCATGCACAATACTACCTACAACCCGCTGGCAACAGGCAGGTTTACCAAAATAACCGCCACCTCTCATGGCAACCCTTACGAGAAAAGAATGGTGTACGATTCATCACTTGGGTTTGTATTTAAAGAAATCAATCCTGAACAATGGAATGGTTGGCGTACATACACACTTAAAGGAGAGGTAAATGATGGCAATGCGTGGTATGCCAATGGTGGTGTTAGTGGTGCCGCCGGTTTATTTTCTACAGCGGAAGATATACAGAAGCTTGTTGATATGCTGATGAATAACGGAAAGGTTGGGAAAAGGCAATTTATATCTGCCAACGTGGTAAAGATGTTTTTAACAAAAGATAAGTTTAACAATGGCTTGGGCTGGATGATGGACCCCGATAATGCTGTTATTAAAAACGGCCCGGAAGGTACATTTGGCCATACCGGTTTTACGGGTACCAGCATTGCCGTAATACCAAAATATAACCTGTCTGTTATACTGCTGGTAAACCGTCAAAACATGGGGCTACTAAGCACAAATGAGTATTATAACCTGAGCAATGTGCGGCGGTTGATTTTTAAAACATTGCTTGAATTTTGTGAGTAATGAATTAATAATAAGTTTGTTACATGTGCTGATATTTATTTGTGTAGTTGGTTAAAACAGTGCTAACTTCATAGTGTACAATAAACTTAGCGCATGATAACGGGCATATTGGTTGAACCTGCACCGGAGCGCAGGGTGTCTTTGCTGCCAGACCAGGCTGAAACACTTGCAAAAAAAAGTATCACCGTATATTTTGAAACCGGTGCCGGGGAGCAGGCTGGCGCACCGGATGATGCTTACCAGGCAAAAGGTGTTACAATAACAAACCGTGACGAAATACTTCAAAGCAGCGACCTTATTTTATCCATTCATCCACTTACAGAATCAGATGTAAAGCTGCTAAAACCCGGTTGTGTTTTAATGGGTATTTATCAGCCCTTATACAAGTATGAGCTAATGAAACAGTGGAGTGTAAAAGGCTTCACAGTATTCAGCCTGGATATGATACCGCGTTCAACAAGGGCGCAGAGTATGGATGTGCTTAGCAGCCAGGCCAACATCGCCGGTTATAAGGCTGTTTTGTTGGCTGCATCAATCTATCCAAAATATTTCCCTATGCTGACGACTGCCGCAGGCAGCATTGCCCCGGCTAAAGTATTGATACTTGGTGCGGGCGTTGCAGGCTTACAGGCTGTTGCAACGGCGCGCAGGTTAGGGGCGGTGGTGGAAGTATTTGATACACGCCCTGCCGTTAAGGAAGAAGTAATGAGCCTTGGTGCAAAGTTTGTAGAAGTGGAAGGTGCCGCAGATGCCTCTACAGCAGGGGGGTATGCCGTTGAACAATCGGAGGAGTACAAGCTGAAACAACAGCAGCGTATTGCAGAAGCTGCCGCCAAAGCCGATGTAATTATAAGCACTGCCCAAATACCCGGTAAACCAGCACCAGTATTAATAACCACTGCTATGCTTGATAATATGAAGCATGGCAGTATAATTATTGATTTAGCAGCTGCAACAGGTGGCAACACAACTAAAACTGTTAATGCACAAACAATACAATACAACGGTGTTACCATAGTTGGCGACAGCAACCTGCCTTCATCAGTACCATCGGATGCCAGTAAAATGTATGGTAAAAATGTGCTTAATTTCTTACAGCTTATCATTAGCAAAACGGGTGAGCTTAATTTAAATTTTGAAGATGATATAGTTAAGGGTACCTGTATTGCCTATAATGGTGAACTTGTGAACGAGAGGGTAAAAACGTTGTTGCAGGCATTTGAATCGGTTGGGCATTAAGTAAATATAACGTGGTGAGCAGGCATTGTTAGAAAGGCTACCACGTTGTGCAAAACCTATAAAAATTAAATTGCCCTGTAAGGGGAATGTGGAGGAACCTATATGTTAACCTGGATAACTGAACATGAGCAGTACATATACATTGTAATACTAATGTGCTTCCTGGGCATTGAAGTAATAGGCCGTGTGCCCAGTGTGCTGCATACCCCCTTAATGAGTGGCGCAAATGCCATACATGGTGTGGTTATTATTGGGGCCATTATTGTAATGGGCAAAGCTGAAACAGATAACTATGCTGCGCTTATACTTGGCTTTTTAGCAGTAATACTCGGTACGCTTAATGTGGTTGGCGGCTTTGTGGTAACCGACAGGATGCTTGGTATGTTTAAGAAGAAAAAGAATTAATTCAACTGTACTTTATAATCCCTTATTGCCATGCAACTACTAACCATTATCTATCTTGTTGCGTCAGTAGCATTTATTCTTGGCCTTAAAATGTTGTCAAACCCTGCATCGGCACGTAAAGGCAATCTTATAGCAGCGGCAGGCATGGCCGCCGCCATTTTGGGTACAATATTTTTATATACTGATGGGGATGGTAACAGCCTGCATAATTATGGTTGGATATTTGGCGGTATTGCAATAGGGGTTGTTGCCGGTACCCTCTCTGCGAAAAAGGTTAAAATGACGGCCATGCCGGAGATGGTAAGCCTTTTTAATGGCATGGGTGGTGCTTGCGCTGCATTAATATCTATATCTGAGTTCAGGCACCTTTATAACAGCAATTACGGCTTCTTTAAATGCCCGGCCTGCATGCAGCGGCTGCACGACAATAACTTTTACACCCCTGAATTTATCATCATATTCGCAGGGCTTGTTATTGGCTCTGTTTCCTTTGCAGGCAGTATGGTGGCCTGGGGCAAACTAAATGGAAGGGTAAAAGATAAAAGCTTCAGGGGGCAGCATATCTTCAATATTGTTATGTTGCTGCTGATTGTAGCGCTGTCTGCTTACACCATAGGCATTGAATTAAGAAGCACAGGTTTTTTGAGTTTTGGGGCGGCTTATTTTTATGCCGTACTCGCAATGTCTCTTTTATACGGTGTGCTGTTTGTTTTCCCCATTGGTGGTGCAGATATGCCCGTGGTAATATCGTTGCTCAATTCCTTTACAGGTGTCGCGGCTGCCTGCGGCGGCTTTTTGTACAACAATAAGGTAATGCTTACAGGGGGTATATTGGTAGGTGCTGCCGGTACGCTGTTAACCATATTAATGTGCCGGGCAATGAACAGGAGTTTAAAGAATGTATTGATAGGCTCTTTTGGCGGCGGGGCTGCCAGTAGTGCAGCCGCCGCTGG
>CAZRDD010000167.1:0-9795 GCA_964598675.1 uncultured Parafilimonas sp. | reverse complement strand
GGTGCAAAAGTTAACTCCGAAGTACCCCAGTACCTGTAAATCTGGTTGCCGGATACACCCTGAAAATCTATGCCGAGGTCAAACCCTTTGTATGTAACAGTGATAGAAGCACCATAGGTAAATTTAGGCGTGGGGTTGCCAATCATTGTACGGTCTTTACTGTCAATTACATTGTCGCCGTTCAAGTCTTTAAACTTCAGGTCGCCGGGGCCGTAGTCGCCAAAGCCAGTAACCTTAGGTGATTTATCCACCTCTGCCTGATTTTGGTAAACACCTTCTGCCACATAACCAAAGAAGAAACCGATGGGCTTGCCCACTGCGGTACGGTTAGGGTACTGCTCATCGGGGCCGGTGATACCATCGGGGTCGTTGGTGTACAGCGATAATACTTTGTTGTTAAGTGTGGCAAGGTTGGCGTTAACAGCAATGGTAAGGTCTTTGTTAATCAACTGTGTCCACCCGGCGGTAAACTCAAAGCCTTTGTTTGATATGCTGCCTATGTTGCTAAGCCTTGCAGGGAAGCCATTCAACGCTGGTTGAAATGCTAACAGGTCCTTGGTAACCCTGTCGTAATAAGTAGCTTCAAAATGCAGGCGGCGTTTAAAGGCATCCATTTCAATACCAATTTCTTTTGCATGTACAGTTTCCCAATGCAGGTTGGCATCAGGCACATACTGTGCAGAATAAGCCGGGTAAATAGTGTTGCCAAATACGGCGCTGCCCTGTATTAAAGAGGCGTAGGACGGATAAGCACTGTAAACGCTGGTAAGGCCGCCATTGGTGCTGGTAGCCTGGTTACCCAGTACGCCAATAGAAGCCTTAAGTTTTAAGAAATCAAAAAAGTGCTGGTCTTTCATAAAGTTCTCCCTTGTCAAATCCCAGGCGGCACCTGCTGCCCAGAAGTTTTGCCACGGGTGATTAGCAAAACCGCTTGAACCATCGCGCCTGAAAGAACCATTCAGCAGGTATTTGCCCTGGTAGTTATACAGTACCCTGAACAGGCCTGAAACGGTTGTTCTTTCTGATTGGCTGGAAGATGCACGCACGGTTGACTGGTCAACAAACGCTGAATTAATGTACCAAAGCCTTTTATCGTTAGGGATGGCATCGCCGGTAGGGCTTTGCTGGCCGGTGGCAGACAAGCCAAAATAAGACTGGTAATAAGTAGTAAAACCAGCCATAGCTGTAAGGCTATGGTCGCCAAAGTTCTTTTTATAAGTAAGTATGTCGTCCTGCTGCCATTTGTAGGCGCGGTTGGTGTATGTACTTATTTTGGTTAACTTATAATTAGGGTCAGTAATTACAGCGTTGTTCTGGGTGGGGTCGTAATACTGTATAATTGGCGAGTAAGTGGTGCCGTTGCCATTGCTTATATCGCCATAACCAGTAGCTTTAAACGTAAAGTTTTTAAGAAAATTTACTTCTGCATAAACACTTCCCACTGTTCTGTACTCGTAATTAGCGGTTTTGTCATAATTGTTTTCCAGTATCATCAGCGGGTTATCTATCTGGGCACTTTGAAAGCCTGGCAGAATTGAATACAACCCATTGATGGTTGAAGCAGAGGCTACCGGCGCAATACGGCGGGCATCGGTTAACGAGCCGGAGTAGGGCAGCTTTTGCCTGATGCCATTAAGGGTAAAGCCAAGTTTAAAGGCTTTGCTTACCTTAAATTCATCGTTTATGGTTAACAGCACTTTCTCAAGCTGCTCGTGTTTTACGATGCCTTCATCATGCGTAAACCCGGCATTCATATAAAACTTGTTACGGTCGGTACTGCCGGTAACACTTATGTTGCTGGTGCTGAAAAGCCCTGTTTGCGACAAAGCATCAATCCAGTCGGTATTGGCTGTCCAGTTGGTAAAATCAAATGGTGCAGCCCCCTGGTTGGCAAGCTGCTCGTTATACAGCGTTTTAAAGTCGGCAGCATTGGTAAGTTTAATTTTATCAACAAGCTTTTTTGAGCCTACGGTAGAATTAAAGTTTACCAGTGTTTGCCCCACTTTGGCAGTTTTAGTGGTAATGGCAATTACACCAGCAGCACCGCGTACCCCAAAAATGGCCAGGGATGAGGGGTCTTTCAACACCTCAATTGATTCAATATCATTGGGGTTAATAAAGTCAATATTATCGTTCAATATACCATCCACCACGTAAACCGGGTGTACCGAGCCTATGCTTATGGTACCGCGCAAACGCACATCGGGCTGTGCACCCGGTGTACCAGAGTTAACCACGGACAGGCCTGCTACTTTACCCTGTAACGATGCTACGGGGTTGGTATTGGGCTTATCGGCCACCTCTTTGCCTGCAATTTTTACAATAGAGCCGGTAAGGTCTCTTTTGTTAGCAACACCATAACCAATTACCACCACCTGCTCAAGCTCTTTTTTAGATAAGGAGAGGGCAGCATTGATTTCGGATTTGCCGCCTACGGCAATCTCCTGCGACTCGTACCCCACATACGAAAACACAAGCACGTCGGCACTGCCTGCATTAATGGTATAAGTACCCTGCTCGTTGGTAACGGTACCTTTGCTGGTGCCTTTTACCTGTACCGATACACCTGCCAGGGGCACATTGTTATCGCCGGTTACTTTACCGGTAATAACCTGTTTGGGGTCAACATCGGGGGTGCCAGCCTCTTTAATTACAATCAGGTCGTTATCCATAAACTGGTACGACAGGCCGGTGTTTGCAAAAATGTTGTCGAGCACTTCTTTCACATCTGCATCTTTTACCTGCAGGCTAACTTTCAGCCTTATTCCTTTAAGGTTGTTATCGTATAAAAAACGATAATGCGAGCCTTTTTCAATGGTAGATAAGATACTTGCAATTTCTGTTTGTTTAAACTGCAGGTTTAGTTTTTTCTGCCCGAAACCTTTGGCAGATACCTGGAGCGTAAAAACAAGCATCAACAAGGTTGTAACTTTCATAATAAGCAGCACTTTTGATAGTAACGGCTTTTTACAAGCCGTTAAGGAAATTTTCATACTTTTAGTAATTGAAGGTTATAAAATGCCAGCCCGCCAAGGCTGGTTTTAAGCATTAACCTGCTTATAACGGAGGATGCGCCAACATTCTCCGTTTCTTTTTTACTTAGGATGCAGGTTGTTTTGAAAGGTTAATAAATATTTCATCATAGCATCTTTTGGCCCCAACCCGTTTTAGCAGGCAAGGTGGTTAAACAAGCAGTTTTGCACCCGTTGGTGCGGATATTGGCTTAAAATCTTTTGTTTTTACAAACTATGCACATGTATTTTATGCCCTGTAATGGTAAAATTGAATGGTGAAGCGGTTTTTAGGGCCGTAAGGGCCTGCTCAACCGTTTCTTTTTCAAAGGAGCCATTAAAGGTTAAATGCCTGGCTTTATCATCGTCAAAAACAATATCTACATTATACCAACGCTCCATTTTACCGGCAAGCGTTTCAAAGGTTTCCCCTCTAAACTCAAGGCGGTTATATATCCACGCAGTTTCAATTCTTTCGGTTTCTTTGGTGGCGGTATCAATATGGGCGTACTTGTAATCAATAAGCGGTGCTGTAATATTTTTGGGGGTTACATTGCCCGAAGCAGCGATGGTTTGAGTGTTTTTTTGAATAACCAGTTTTTCGTTAGGGTGCAGGTACAGCGGTTTCTGGCGGGGATAGCCCTGGCGCGTAACGGCAACCAAACCCCTTAACAGGGTGGTTTCCACCGTTTTATCAGTTGGGTAAGATTTTACATTAAACACCGTGCCCAGCACTTTAATATCAATGCCGGAGGTATGCACTATAAAAGGCCTGTGCGGGTTTTTAACCACATCAAAATAGGCTTCGCCTTCAAGCTTTATTTCGCGGGTGGCACCAGCAAAATCCTTATCGAAAAATAAGCGGGAACCTGCATTAAGCCAAACAGTGGTGCCATCCGGCAACATTGTGCGTGTACGGCTGCCGTTTTGCGTGGCTATTACCTGGTCGTTACTGGTTTGGGTGGCTGCTGGCGGCACAGGTGTTTTACCGCTGTTTAACAATAAGCCTGTAACAATAATAGCAGCAATTGCAATGCTGCCAAAAGCCAAATACCTTTTTAAGCGCCTGCGCCTTAGCGTTTTACGCCTTTCAACCTCCCCGGCAGAGGGTAATAACTCCTCCACTTTGGCTAACTGTAGTATACGCGAAATTTTGGAGTTGCTGGTTTCCGTCAAATTACTTTCAGGGGGTTGCTCATCAAACGACCAATAACTTTTAAGCGCCTCATATTGCTGCTGAATATCGGGGTTTTGCCTAAGCAGTGTTGACAATAAGGCAACCTCTTCCTTAGAAGCTTCGCCGCTTAATGTACGGGAAATTAAATACCAAATTTGGTTAGTTTGTTGCATGCAATACGTTGCTGTTTAGTAAAGACAGGAGTTTAAAAAGAATCTACTAAAGAAAAGTAACTTTTTTTTAGCTTTTTTTGGCGCTTAGGTTTTCGGCATGCACATTTTGGCGGGGAGCTATGTGCAGCGCAGTGCAAATACGTTTAACGGCAATGGCCATTTGCACATCAATGGTATTAACGGATATATTTAATATCTGGGCTACTTCTTTGTATTTTAAACCATCCTCGCGCACCAATTTAAAAATCATTTTACAACGGGGTGGCAATGCCTCAACCGCTTTTTGCATTTGCTCCATCATTTCGGCGGTAATCATTATATCCAGCGGGCCGGGGCTGGCGTCGCTTATCTCAATATCAAGAAAGTCGAAAGGCGATGTAATAAGCGCTTTTGCTTTTTTTGAAATAAAATTGAGGCAGTTGTTTTTTACGGCAACATACAAGTAAACGGTAAGGTTATCAATGGTGGTAATATTGGTACGGTTAACCCAAAGTTTAACAAAAACATCCTCCACAACCTCTTCGGCAACCTCATTATTATGCAGCATAGCTTTAGCAAAATGTACAAGTTTTACATAAAAAATCTCGTACATCTCGGCCAGGGCCGCCTCCTCGTTGTTAAAAACCCTTTGTTGTAAAATTTTTAAATTATCACTCATCTTATTTCACCGGCCGCAATCCGTTTACTGTAAAAGCATGTTAAGACGGTGCTAAAGTAGAAAATATTAACTAATCTGCATACTTTTTTCACTAACAATTGTTAGCAACCTGTTTTTGTGGTTATCGGTAATATTCTAAAGGCGTTTAAGCGTTTAGCTTTTTTAGGGGCATGGGCTTCCACAAAAAACAATTTTTACAGGCATAAAACCCGCCAGGGTATTTAATGCTACCGGTACGCAAACAAGCCTGCAACAGGTAATACAATTGCTTTTTATAACGCCTGTTGCCTGTAACATACACCGGCAAAAGGCAGGCTGTTGCCGTACACATCATACATAAATAACTTTTACTAACGCACCGCCTGGATATATTTGCACCATACAGCCTTGTTTAAACCAAAAACTGCTATACATGAAGAGAAGGAATGTTTTAAAACAACTGGGCGGCTTTGTACTGGCCCCCACTATGTTGTTTGGCAGAACCCAGCCGCAACCTTTTACCGCACCGGCCCTGCGCATTGCCCATATTACCGATGTACACCTTAAAAACGATTTGGATGCACCGGCAAAATTTGCCAAATGCCTGCACCATATACAGCAGCAAAAACAACCGGTTAACCTTATACTAAACGGCGGGGATATTGTATTTGATATGAACAAGGAGAACATTGGCACCATTAACGCCCAATGGCAGTTGTGGAACAGCATAATAAAAAATGAATGCAGCCTGCCGGTACACTATGCCATAGGCAACCACGATATTTGGTGGCTTGAAAACAATAAAAAAGATACTTTTTATGGCAAGCAGTATGCCCTTAACCAGCTGCAATTGCCCCGCCCCTACTACAGCTTTACGCAGGGTGGGTGGAAGTTTATTGTGCTTGACAGTGTACACCTTGATATTGACGACACCTGGTACATTGGTAAACTTGGCGAGGAGCAGCTTGCCTGGCGGCGCCAGGAGCTTGAAGCTACCGGCCCGGCTGTACCCGTTTGCATACTAAGCCATATACCCATACTTACCGCCACGCTTATGGTGGAAGATGATATTGTAAACAAATGGGAGTTTTTGGGTGGCGATATGCACACCGATGTGGCCAAAATAATAAGCCTGTTTAACCAGCACCCGCAGGTAAAACTGTGCCTTAGCGGCCATATACATTTAAGGGATAAAGTGGTGTACAACAACCAGACCTTTATATGCAACGGTGCTGTTAGCGGTGCCTGGTGGAATGGTAACAAGCGCGAAACACCGCCGGGCTATGGCCTGATTGACCTTTATGCCGATGGCAGCTTTACCGAACAGTATGTGCCGTATTTGCAACCATAATTACGGCTTCAACAATACCTGCAACGTCAATAAACCCATAAAAAACTGCGTTAAAAAACAACGCAGTTTTTTTTATGCAATAATTGTTAAAAATTAGTTACCCGGCATTTTTTTAAAGCAATACCCTTTTTTGGCAGGGTTTTGTATAGGGTATACTAACATACAATTTGTTAACCTTATAAACCTTAATGTATGAGAAGCATTCTTTATTTAATAGCTATTATTTTGGTAATCGGCTGGCTGCTGGGGGTATTTATTTACAGCGCTGCGGGGTTGATACACATACTGCTTGTACTTGCAATAATATCGCTTTTGCTGGCAATTATAAGGCGGGCGTAGGCGCAGGCAGCGCTTTAAACGGCTTTACAAATTTATAAAAACAGTACACCATTGTACACAAAACAAACATACCGGCAGCAAATACTTTATTGGTATTTACCACCGGTATGTTTTAATTTATAGCAGATGCATTACAGGTAATGCACCGTAGTAAACAGGGCATTCTATTTTGCTAAACAGCATCGCTAAGCGAGGTAAAGGTAAAGTCTCTTATCTTCATTGGCGGCACCAGGTAGCTTCTGTACGATTCTACACTAATGCTTCTCTCCGGCTTGCCCAGCGCTTCCACATTATTAAGCATAATTACCGGGCTTTCGTTAAACCGGAAGTTTTTTACCGGAAACTTAATTTCACCATTCTCAATATAAAAAGTCCCATCGCGGGTAAGGCCTGTAAGCAACAGCGATTGAGGGTCAACCATGCGTATATACCATAAACGGCTTACCAGTATGCCTTTTTCGGTACTTTTAATAAGCTCCTCCAGGGTGGCATCGCCGCCTTGCATAATAAAGTTGTTGGGAAAGGGTACCGGCTGCACATTTTTCTTCTGCGCCCAGTATCTTGAATAAGTAAGGTTTTTCACCACGCCCTTTTCAATCCAGTTCATCCTTTCTATGGGGTAACCCTCGCGGCTCCAGGTAGACGCTGGCAACTCGGTATTAAACGGGTCGGAGTAAATGGTTACTTTTTCATCCATCAACTGGTCGCCCAGGCGGTTGCCCCCGCCGGGTTTGCTCATAAAGCTGCGGCCTTCATCGGCGCTGCGCGCATCCAGCCCGCGAAACATATTTTCCAGCATATAGGCCCCGGCAACAGGCTCCAGTATCACCGTGTATTTACCCGGCTCAATGGCTTTGGCCCCAATTGAGCCTGCGGCCTTGGCGGCTGCTATACGGGTGGCAGCGGCAGTATCCAGCTTGCCAATATCGTTATACCCACGGGCAGCATAGCCGCTGCCAGTACCGGCCTCGTTACGTATGGTTACCGTAAACACCACATCGGTATCCAAATTCCAGGCAAACAGCCCTTTTGAATTCATAACAGCTACAAAACTGGTGCTGTTTTCAATATAACCCGCTGCTTCCAGTTTGGCGGCTTCCGATACGCGTATGCTTTGCGCCACTGCTTCGGCCCTTACATCGGGGGTTATAGCTGCGGTGGAGGGGTTATAGGTAATGGCATCCTTATACTGCTGCGGCCCCAACAGGGGCATGTATTCGGGGTTTTCCGGGGCTAGCTGGGCCAGCTCCTCGGAGCGCTGCACCACCTTTTGCAGCGATGCATCGTCAAACTCATCAATGGTGGCCGTACCTGTTTTTTTACCAAAGGTTGAACTTACCGCCAGGCTGAGGGTGCTTATATCGCCCGCGGTGGATATTGCATTGCGTGCGTAGCGTATGTTGCCGCTTTCGCTGGCATTTATGCTGGCTTCGCACTCATCTGCCTTTGAATAGCTGAGCACTTTTTTTAATAAAGCCTGCGCTTCATCTTTTGTTATCATCGCCATAATGTGGTTATAATATTTTTATGAATGTTTTGATGGAGGAAGATTTCCTGATGTTGAAATGTTGAGATTTGGAAACATTGGCATTGTAACCCTTGCCTGAAACTACTTACCCCTCGCTCCTTTCTCATCGTTATCCATTTATGCCTGTCTACCTTTTTTAAACCCAATTTATCAACACCGGCTATCCCCTTATATTTTCCTGGCTGTGTTTATTACGTTTACACCGTTAAACCTGGTAGTGGCGCTGCCATGCGATACCGCATTACTTTGCGCGGGCTGGCCCTTGCCATCGTTAAACGCACCGCCCAAACGGTAATCGCTTTTATCGGCAATGGCTGCGCAACTGTTCCAAAACTCGCGCGTGTTGGCCTGGTAAGCAACATCTTTAAGCATACCCACTATTTTACCGTTTTGTATCTCGTAAAAGGTTTGGCCGCCAAACTGAAAATTGTAACGCTGCTGGTCAATTGAAAAAGAGCCATCCCCTATTATGTAAATGCCCTTCTCCACATTTTTAATCATATCATCCACGCTCAGCGGCTGCTTGCCCGGCTGCAGCGAAATGTTGGGCATGCGCTGAAACTGCACATCGGCCCAGCTTTGGGCATAACAGCAACCCTGCGATTCCTTAAGGCCGAGTATATGTGCCTGGTCGCGTATGGCCTGAAAGTTTACCAGTACCCCATCTTTAATAATATCCCACTGTTTTGTGCCTACGCCCTCATCATCGTACCCAACAGCCCCCAGGCTGCCCGGTTGCAGTTTATCGGCCACAACATTTACCAACGGGCTGCCAAACTGAAAGTTTTTGGAGTGCAGCTTTTCCAGCGATAAAAAGCTGGTACCTGCAAAGTTGGCCTCATAACCAAGCACACGGTCAAGCTCGGTAGGGTGCGCAACAGACTCGTGTATGGTAAGCCATAAATGCGATGGGTCAAGCACCAGGTCGTACTTGCCCGGCTCAACCGTTTTGGCGGTAAGCTTCTGGGTAACATCGGCAGTGGCATTTTTAACATCCTCCAGCATATCGTAGCGGTCTTTATACCGGGTTACAATGCCTTTTACCTTGTTGGCATCGGTAGCGGTAAGGTACTCATAGCCCATGCCTACCGGCGAGCTAAGAGAGCGCCTTGTTTCAAACTTGCCGGTAGCCTTATCAATTTTGGTTACATTAAAAAACGGGTAAATGCGGTGTACATCCTGGTCAATGTACGACCCATCGGTTGAGGCAAAATATTTCTGCTCGTTTACAGCCAGTATGGCGGAGTTAATAAAGCTTGCACCGGCATCCATGGCCACACCGTTTACCTGCAGCAGCAGGTCAACCTTTTCCTTCACAGGTACTTCAAACCCATTTTTTTCAATAGGTGTTTTCCAGCTTACTTCGCCATAACCCTTCTGCGGCACCAGCTGCACCACCCCTGCCCTAACTTTGGCATTGGCTTTAGCAACGGCCACGGCCCTTATTGCGGTGGCAGCCACATCTTCCTTAGTTACCTTATAACTGGCGGCAAAGCCCCAGCACCCATCGGCAATAACCCTTACGCCTACGCCAAACGACTCGGTATTGGCTACGTTTTGTACCTTTTTCTCGCGGGTG
>CAZRDD010000166.1:0-9828 GCA_964598675.1 uncultured Parafilimonas sp. | reverse complement strand
CCTGGAAAAAACTTATACCGACTATCCTGGCTTTGAGCGCACAGGCCGGTTGATGACCATGAGCTACAACTTTATGTTATCGCATAAGATCAAGGATCTTACGATGAGTACTGTTGTGGAGCGTTATAAGGAATTAGCCAAGCATTCACCGGAACTGATCCAGCGTGTCCCTGTACAGCTCCTGGCCTCATACCTCAACACTACCCGGTCCCACTTTACCCGCATACGAAAGTTTTACGACAAACGTGCGAAATAGCACAAAAAGGCAACTTAATAAGAATGTGCTTTTTAGCAACTTTTTTTCCTGGATACGTTGATAAATTTGGGCTAAGTAAACCATATTCCTTACCTCAACCCTTGGCCGAAAAAGGAAACAGCAGCGTATGGAACAATTTGAGCAATTCCGGCAGGTGGTTGAGGCCATCATCTCTGCCCATACAACAGAAGCAGATAAGGTCAAGCAAGCATACCTTATCTACACCGGCATCCAGCAAACCATCGAAGAGTTGCAGGCATACTTGCGCCTGCATCCCTTCACCAATAAGCAACAGGAGATAGACTTTTATAAACATGAAGCGCCCTGGCTATATGGCAAATCTCTGTTATATCTGAAGATAAGCAAGCTGGAGATTGAGAAAAGAAAGCCTTCCCGCGAAGGGTTGCTGCATTATATCAGCAATGAACTGATGACCATGAATAGCTTTTACCAGTTACATGAAGAGTTGTTGACCTATATGCTGACGAGGGACAGCAGCCGTGATTGGATTTTATTTACCCGCCACCCCAAAGGTAATGCACCGCTTAATGAACTGGTGCTGATCGCCAACGATACTATTACACCAGCATCCATCAACTGTGCCTGGCTCCTGATGTATGAAGAATACGGTCGGTTATTAAAGACAGAAATGGCGGTTGCGGAGGGTAACTCTGCCGGTGTACCCGCACTACTCGATGGCAAAAAGATAGAATTCGACGCACCCCAGGCTGCAGCTGGGGAAGTGATAGAAGGGTTATACCTTAAGAAGGTTATTAAAGTAGATGGACGCGATGCGGAGATCAATGAAATCGCAGAGATCTGGAAGGTGATCTTTAACAAACCGCTGGACAATATATACCGCATTATACTCGTCAATAACCGCCGTAAAAAAGAAAAGACACCATTCATGAATAGCATGATAGATGCTATCACGCATAAAAATAACGTGGCAAAAAAATAACCATCAACTTACGTTACCATGAAGCCCCCAACAGGGGCTTTTTTTTATGCTCATAATAAAACTATTTCTATCAACTTGACATCAACTTGATGCATATAGATTTGAAACAGGCCCAGGATCTTCCCACATTTGTCTTGTCAAATCAAACGATATGCAAACATCAATCATCTTCCTCACTATCGCTTATATCGGCTGGGCATTATACTGGAAAACCATCGGCCTCGCCTTATTATGTTACTTTCTTTTTATCGCGGTAAAATACTATCGCCAGGATATCAGCTGGCGCATGCCGTTGCTTCACCAGAGACAGAACAATGGCCATGCAGAAGAGCCTCCGTTTGAACCTGACGGGCCGATGGTGAATGACATGGATGACGCGCCCGCCGCAGGCGAACAGTTCCCTGCCGCTTATGCACTGGCAGGTGAAATAAAAGCGGTGATTGCAGATGCCAGCCACAAGAAAATGATCCGGCAGGAATTGTTGCAAGCCATCAGGGGCGTGCTGTTAAAACCGGAATATTTTGTGTTGCAACAAACAAGCTTCAAACCGGCTATCAATAACCTTATATACCATGAAACAGCGGAGCGTTGTTCCATGGAGTTGGACGACCGCGATATTGCCATGCTTTGGGAATGACAACAATGATCAAGTAGGACTTTTCTTTCAAAGTTTTCCGAGAAAAATACATCCTGGAATATGCCCGGCGGCCCTTTGCGATGAGGGATAATGCAGGGACAGGGAGGGGCTTGCCCGGGCACCAAGACACTTGTGCGCTTTTGTGAACCAGAAATACAGTGCGAATGAAAAAGTGTAGTATGAAAACGTTTCGGACACCGAAGCGCAATGCAGTGTGGCTGACGGTGGCAGCCATCCTGGTAAATGTAGCGGCCCGTGCACAGGACGGAAACACAGGGATCAACCAGGCCACGTCGAATGTGAAAGGCTACTTCGATGCGGGGGTTAACCTGATGTACGCAATCGGCGCAGTAGTGGGCTTAGTGGGGGCTGTGAAAGTTTACCAAAAGTGGAACCATGGCGACCATGACACCAGCAAAGTGGCGGCAGCCTGGTTTGGCAGCTGCATCTTCCTGGTGATCGTAGCCACCACCCTTAAGTCGTTCTTCGGCCTGTAAGCCTTGGAGGAACGTCACAAAACCGCTTGCCGGTTGCTTTTTATCAGCGGGTTTAAAAGTGGTTTTTACATGAATTTTTCGACGGGCCACGCTGCCCGTCGTGTTGCCATCATTGGCCGTAAGGCGTTGAAACAATTTTTATGAACAGTATCGTGAAGCAGTTAACCGACCTAGGATTTTCAAGGGCAGAACAGATGTTGCGACAGGCAACGGAGACCACTGACCCGCAGAACGGCCCGCCCCAAGGCCACTTGTTTACAGATGCAGACGACGAAAGGGATATTTATTACAGCGTGTTTGCCTCCAGTGACCACGGCAAGTGGCAAATCACCGACATGTATGTTACCGCCCAGGTACCTGACAGTTCAAAGATGGAAGGTGTTACGGTACTCCAGCAGCGTTACCCGGCATCGGGCGGCTGGCCGAGTAAAGAAACCATGCTTGCTGATATCAATGTAAAGATTGACATCCAACGAAAGCAGGAAGAAGACAGGCAGGAGCGAAAGCGCCAAAAACAGGTAGACTTTGGTATTGAACTGTATGTTTTTAAACGAAGGCCGAGATAAAGTGTGCGCACAATCAGTGTTAAGCGCAAGGCGAATAACCATCCATCGAATTTAAACCATTCTTATGCGGGATATCCTGATGCAAAGGCTGCATGACCATTTACAGGCAAATTACCCTGACCTGCTATTGCCGTTACAGGACGGCCAACAGGTTACCACATTCCTTGAAGCGCAGGTCGGCCAGGCAGACAAACAGCTATCGGCATTATTTGCCCGACAGCTGCCAGCCTACGAATTGGAAGCCCTTTGTATGCAGGTATTAACGGATGCCTTGCCACCTTCTGGATTCAACTACATCACCCATGTCTTACAGGAGGAATTTGAAACCACCTATACAGACCTTAAAGAAAAAGGCATCCTGGCCTATGAAGCATTGAACATGCTGGAATACTGCCAACCTGTATTTGCTGACATGCCTTTGACCAAGGACAATGAAGATGATCGAATGCTGCGCTATGCCGTCACCGGCAGCATCGCCACATACCTCCAAACAACCGTGGGTTAGAAATCGTGCGTTATGGCTTACAATGCGTATAGACAGTTACAGGAAAATATTTCGGCATTAACGGTCGCGCTAGACTGGGCACCGGGTAATGAACTTTCTCCGGAACAGCAGCAGCAGATGCAGCGGTATGCAGGGTTTGGCGGCATCAAACCCGTGCTGTATGGCCAGGGTACTGAGGAGGACTGGCTCCGGCAGGGTGCGACCAATGAAGATATGCGCATGTATGGCCAGATGATGCGGTTATATGATCTCCTGGAAAAACATTTTGAAGGACCGAAGCTGACACAAGCCATTGAGGCCATGCAAAGCAGCGTACTCACGGCTTTTTATACACCAGCTGTTATACCACGAACTATTTACAAATTCCTGGGCACACAGGGCATCCACCCGCAGAGGCTGTTCGAGCCCAGCAGCGGGGCCGGGATCTTTATACAGGAAGCAGCGCAACACCTGCCCTCTGTAAGCAGCGTTACCGCCGTCGAAAAAGACATTTTGACCAGTAAAGTATTGGCGGCATCGGCTGCGCACCTAGCCATTCCGGTCGAGGTGTTGAATGCCGGTTTTGAGCAGACACCAGCCAGGGAGAACGGCCAATATGATTTAATCATCAGCAATATCCCCTTTGGCAATTTTAAAGTCTTTGACCCGGCTTTACAAAAGCACGGGCTGACAGATAAAATCCACAATTATTTTTTTGGCAAGGGGCTTGATTTGATCGGCGATGGCGGGCTGCTGGCATATATCACGACAGATGCCTTTTTGAACAGCCCGTCCAATAGAACGGCCAGGGAATACCTGTTCCAGCGTGCCGATTTTGTAAGCCTGTCCGTTATGCCGGACAACCTGATGAAAGATACCGGCAATACGGAGGCGTCAAGCCACCTGCTAATCGTGCAGAAACGGGAAGACAAATCACAATATAAAAACCAGGATGAACTGGCATTACTGGATACCATCGGGCGTGAAAACAGTTTTGGCACTTATGATGTCAACAAGTACGTCGCCCAAAGCAGTTTCCTGGTGATCGGCGACGAGGTGACAGAGGGTAAGAACCAATACGGCCGGGCACACCAGCGGGTGTGGCAGAAAGGCCCGATAGAGGCACTGGCGACGCCCCTGCGGGAACAACTGGACAACGATTTCGCCAGGCATTTCAACAAGGCGGCGTTTCAGGCATTACAGCATCGGTTTCAGCCCACCAAGCATGCCAACCGGCATACGCTGACTCTCTTGCCGGAACCAGCGGATAAAGCAGCCGCCAGTGCCGTGCAGATAGGGTTGTTTGATACGGCCCCTGCCACCGCCAGCAACCGTGCCATGGCCTACCTGGCTAAAGAAGACCTGGCTGCGGTGAAACAGGATACCGCCCGCGTGATCAGTACGATCCGTTTAGCTGCAAAGCCTGCACAGGAAGCCATGGTACTGGTGACAGCGAAGCAAAAAGACACCAACAAATATGCCTACAAGCTTTACTCCAACATCAAAGAACTTCAGGACCTGCCGAGAAGATGGATGCACGCATCCATGCTCAGCAGTGAAATCAACCGTGTGTCCGGCGTATTGCGGGCATATGACCACCAATACCTGTATGACGGTGATAAAACCCTGGAAGCGGGTTTTGCGCTCGGTTCTTCCAGTACACAGGTCGTAACGGCATTAAAACCTTATTACAAGCCAGGCACACTGGTATTGCACCATGGCCTTGCAGGCACCTTGTCCGATGTAGACAAGGAAAATGGGCAGGCGACATTTAAACCAATCGAGGTGCCTGAAAAGGAGAAAAGGTTTTATGCGCAATATATCCTGGTAAGAGACACTTATTTTGACCTTTTTGACAAGGAGGCCGCTAGCCGCGCGTCGGAACCCGCACTACGCCAAGAACTGAATAACCTGTATGATAACCTGACCGGTTCTTATGGCCTGTTGCACTCCGCGTCTAACGAAAAACTGTTAAGCCAGGATAAAGCATTTGGGGCCATCATTCTCGGCTCGCTGGAACGCAAGGATGGCGAGGGTTACGTTAAAGCAGACATCTTATTGCACGCGCTTACCGGTCAGGAAAAAGCCTTCCGCACTGAGGTGCCGGAAGAAGCACTCGCGGTATCGCTGAATGAAAAAGGGCGGGTTGACCTGGCATTGATCGCGACAACGCTGCAATACAGCGAGACAGAAGTACTGGCAGCCCTGCAAGGGAAGATCTATCAAAACCCCGCCAGCCGTTTATGGGAAACAGCAGACCAGTACCTGAGCGGGAACGTGATGGAAAAGCTGGCAGAGGCAGAAAGCATTGCAGCGGCACACCGCGATGACCCATATATACAGGATAGCCTGGCCGCCATCAGGAAGGTGCAGCCGGAGCCCATCCCGTTTGAATTGCTGGACTTTAACCTGGGCGAACGGTGGATGCCTATAGACTATTACAGCCGTTTTGCCAGTGCGGTATTCGAGACGAATGTGACCGTCACGTACCTCCCTTCCGTTGACAGTTTCAAAGTGCATTATGACCGGGGCAATGCGAAGACGGACCAGGAGTTTGCCATAGAACCCAAAAGCGGGCGGAAGATGTATGGTGGCATCTTACTGGAAAATGCGTTCGAGAACACCACCCCGTTCTTTACCTACGAAATCAAGACCGGTGACGGCACAATCAGGCGGCCGGACAACGAGGCCACCCAACTAGCCAACGAAAAGATAGAGTCGCTGCGCACAAAGTTTACGGGGTGGATGCGCGGCTTGCCGGATGAGGAAAAAAAGTTTATCGGGGAGTTGTATAACCGGACCTACAACTGTTATGTGCTTAGGGAATATGACGGCAGCCACCTTACTTTTCCCGGCCTTGACAGGGACGGGCTCGGCATCGCCAATCCCTATGCCTCCCAAAGCAATGCAACGTGGCGCATCGTGCAGAACAGGGGTGCACTGGTAGACCACGAAGTCGGGCTGGGTAAAACGTTGACGATGATCCTCGCGGCCCAAGAAATGAAGCGTTTGCAGCTGATCCGTAAACCGGCGATCCTTGCACTAAAGGCCAATGTGAGCCAGATTGCGGAAACCTACCGGAAGGCATACCCGAACGCCCGTATCCTTGCCCCCGGGCAGGATGATTTTACGCCTGCCCAACGGCAAAGATTATTCCTCGAAATCAAGAACAACAACTGGGACTGCGTGATCCTCACGCATGACCAGTTTGGTAAGATCCCGCAGTCGCTGCCCATGCAGCAACGCATACTGGAAGAAGAACTCGGCTGTTTAGGCAAGGATTTGGACGTAGTAAAGGCAAAAGGCGGCGATATAGGCAAACGTATGCTTAAAGGGCTGGAGATCCGTAAGACGAACCTGGAAGCCAGGCTGAAAGATGTGCTGGCACGCATCGAGAACAAAAAGGACCAGGACATCAGTTTTGACGAACTGGGTATTGACCACCTTTTCGTGGATGAATCGCATAAGTTCAAGAACCTGACTTTTACCACCCGTCATAACCGGGTCGCCGGTTTAGGCAATATGGAGGGGAGCCAGAAAGCGCTCAATATGCTGTTTGCCGTGCGGACCTTGCAGGACAAATTCAACGCAGACCTGTGTGTCACCTTCCTGTCCGGCACGCCGATCTCCAACAGCCTGACAGAGATGTTCCTGTTGTTCAAGTATTTGCGCCCCAGGGAAATGGAGCGGCAAATGGTAGAGAACTTTGATGCGTGGGCGGCAGTTTTCGCACGCAAGACCACCGATTTTGAGTTCTCTGTCACTAACGAGATTATGAGCAAGGAACGCTTCCGCCATTTTATTAAGGTGCCCGAGCTGGCCATGTTTTATAACGAGGTCACCGATTACAAAACAGCGAAGCATATCAACCTTGATAAGCCTGTGCTGAAAGAAGAACTGGTCAATATCAAGCCGACGCCGGACCAGCAGGCTTTTATCAAGAACCTCATGGAATTTGCGCGGAGCGGTGATGCAACCCTTATCGGACGGAAGCCATTGTCTGAAGAGGAAGACAAAGGCCGCATGCTGATCGCCACCAATGCTGCCAAGCTGATGGCAGCGGATATGCGCCTGTTAAACCCTGGTTATGCAGACCACCCCGATAACAAGGTGAATGTCTGCGCGCGGAAGGTGGCCGCCATATACGAAGAAACGAAGCAACACCAGGGCACGCAGATCATTTTCTCAGATGTCGGCACACCGAAGACCGGGCAATTCAATATATACGATGCCCTGAAGGATAAGCTGGTCAGGGATTTCAATATCCCGCCACATGAGATCACTTTTATCCATGACTGGACGGACAAGCAGAAAAAAGAGCTGTTCCGCAAAATGAACCGGGGCGAGATACGCATCCTTGTCGGCAGTACGGAGAAAGCGGGCACTGGCCTGAATGTACAGCGCCGTGTCGTGGCAATGCACCACCTGGATATCCCGTGGAAACCGGCAGAACTGGAACAACGCAACGGGCGTGGCGCCAGGCAGGGGAATATACTCGCCAAAGAAGCCTATAACAACCGGGTGCTGAGCTTTATATACGCGGTGGAACAGACCCTTGATAATTACAAGTTCAACCTGCTGAAGAACAAGCAAACCTTTATCAGCCAGATGAAAGAATCTTCGCTGCACACCAGGACCATTGATGAAGGGGCGATGGACGAAAGAAGCGGTATGAACTACAGTGAATATATCGCCATCCTGTCCGGTGACACCAGCCTGCTTGAAAAGTCAAAACTGGAAAAAAAGATCGCCATGCTGGAGAGCCTGCGCGGATCCCATTACCAGGAATCGGCCTCGGCCCGCAGGAAACTGGAAGGCGAAGAACGCTCGCGTGATTTTCACGCGGGTACGGTTGTGTCGTTGGGGCAGGATGAACAAAAATATAAGGCGCAACTATTCCATGACAAGGACGGCACGAAAGGGAACCCCATACGTTTAAAAGACGTGGGCAAGGGTGACAGTGAAGCCATAGGCAACTATATCA
The DNA here is from genome assembly GCA_964598675.1 of uncultured Parafilimonas sp. Taxonomy (GTDB): domain Bacteria; phylum Bacteroidota; class Bacteroidia; order Chitinophagales; family Chitinophagaceae; genus JABDFW01. Next base: position 1,443 of record CAZRDD010000166.1, on the reverse strand, counting down.
TCAATGCGTACCTGCATACCAAACCATTGGATGACCGCTTCTCCGAAAAGCTGCTGGGACAGTTGTATGGTTTTGACCTTTTTATCCGCAGCGAGCGCCAGCTAAGCCTGACCAATGAGCTGTTTCCGTACAACAACACCTTGTTTGCGCGGAGTCCTGATACAGGCATCCAATATACGTATAACAGCGGCGCACCGAACGTGGATAACCCGAAGCTGGCGGCGCGGTATTTTTTGAACGCCATTGACCGCGTGACACAGGTTAAAGAACATCACCAGAAAGAACATGCTGCCGCGCTGCAAAATATTGCCGGGTTCCAAACGCTGCTGGCCAAACCTTTTGAACGGGACAGCGAGTTACAGGCCATGAAAACGGAGCTGGCAGGGCTGGAAAGAAAGATCGCACTGGGTATACAGGAAAAACAAATGCGGCTGGATGGACAACAGGATGACGGCAAGGCTGACCATCTATCCGTCACCAGGAAAGAAACATTATCGGCCAAACCAAAGCGTCGGGACATGGAGGAAGACACAGAAACCGTGCCCTTACAGACAACAATGCGAAGAGCGAGGTAAAAATCAATACTATGAGTAACAGTATTTACCCTATCAACAAGGGCATCAACAAAAGCATTGAGTTCCGCGGGCTGAAAGCCCAATACATCTGGTACTTGGGCGGTGGGATCGTTGGATTACTGGTACTCTTTGCTATCATGTACATCATCGGGATCAACAGTTATGCCTGTATCGCCATCATCCTGGCTGCGGGTGGCGGCGTAGTCGCTTATGTCTACCGGATGAGCAACAAGTACGGTGAATATGGCCTGATGAAGACAATGGCCAGGCGCAACGTTCCGGCGGTGATCAAGTGCAGGAGCAGGAAAATCTTTTACCAATAAAAGCAGGGAGATGGAGACACTAGCGTTACCAGAATACGTGATCGACGGCACGACATTTCTTGTCGACGTCAAAAGCCGGGAATTAGTCGAAAAAGGCGTTCCTGATAACAGCATATCCTTCTTGCTTGACATGCATTACAGGGATGATCATTACCAGTTGCACTACGATACTGCAAGGCGTACCTCGGTATCTGTAGATATGGCGGGCGAACCAGGTATTATTGAGGTACAGATACCGCATTTAGCGAAGCTCGACCCGAAGGGGCTGGCAGCAGAATACAATGTTGCGGTAAAGGGCATCGAAGGGAAAACTGATTTTGATGTGATGGTTGACCAGGAAATATACCAACGCCGCGCAGCCGGGCAACTGCCTGTTATCAAACTGGGTGATGACAATTTTTTCGCCAATGTCCGGTTAGGTGTGCTGGAGCAGGAAAACGGTATGTTCAACCACATCAATATGCACCACATGGATGTGACAGCAGACGGCGAAAAGTTCTGGTTTTTTTATGACGCAGGCAAGAAACAAATGTATGAACCCCCAA
>CAZRDD010000165.1:0-9967 GCA_964598675.1 uncultured Parafilimonas sp. | reverse complement strand
GGTTGGTACGGTAACAACATCCAGCTTATAAATATCCCAAAGCTCTGCCGCTTCTGTTTCAGCAGTACCCGTCATACCACAAAGTTTGTGGTACATTCTAAAATAGTTTTGCAGGGTTACAGTAGCGTATGTTTGCGATGCAGCTTCAATTTTTACATTTTCCTTCGCTTCAATAGCCTGGTGCAAGCCATCGCTATAACGGCGGCCATCCAATATACGGCCTGTTTGCTCATCCACTATTTTTACACCGCCATCCATCACCACATACTCCACATCTTTATCAAACAGGGTGTATGCTTTTAATAACTGTTGTACGGTGTGTATACGGTCGGCCTTAAGGGCGTAATCGTTCAGCAGTAATTCTTTTTTGCGCAGTTTGTCTTCTACGGGCAGCTCGGTACTGTTGTCAATCACCGAAAGGTCAACACCAATATCAGGAATCACAAAAAAGTTAGGGTCTTCACCGGCACGGGTAATTAATTGTATACCCTTATCGGTTAACTCAACCGAGTTGTTTTTCTCATCTATGTAAAAATACAGTTCTTCGTCAGCCTTGTGCATTTCGCGCTGCTGGTCGGCAAGGTAAAAGTTCTCTGCCTTTTGTAGCTTTTGGCGTATGCCCGGCTCGCTCAGAAATTTTATCAACCCGCTGGATTTTGGTAAACCACGGTGCGCCCTGAACAATGCAAGGCCGCCATCTTTAGGGTCATCGTTGCCTTCGGCAATTTTCTTTTTAGCCTCGTTTAAAAACTGGTTGGTGGCACGTTTTTGCGCTTCCATCAGTTTTTCAATACGTGGTTTTAGTTCAAAAAACTGCTGGGTGGTATCATCCCTGCCCACAGGGCCTGAGATAATCAAAGGTGTACGTGCATCGTCAATCAATACACTGTCCACCTCATCCACCATAGCAAAATGGTGTTTACGCTGCACCATTTCATCGGGATTATGTACCATGTTATCGCGCAGGTAATCAAAGCCAAATTCGTTGTTGGTGCCGTAGGTAATATCGGCCAGGTAAGCGTTGCGGCGTGCAGCGGTATTCGGCTGGTGCTTATCAATACAATCTACTGTTAAGCCAAGCCATTCAAATATTGTTCCGTTCCATTCGCTGTCGCGTCGTGCCAGGTAATCATTTACTGTCACAATATGTACCCCTTCGCCAGCCAGGGCGTTTAGGTATGCTGGCAGTGTTGATACCAGTGTTTTACCTTCACCGGTAGCCATTTCGGCAATTTTACCGGAGTGTAAAACGGCGCCACCAATAAGCTGCACATCGTAATGCACCATGTTCCAGGTAACCTGGCCACCGGCGGCAGTCCATGTGTTCTTAAATACCGAGTTTTCGCCCTGTATTGTTACATATTCCTTTTTTACACTCAAATCACGGTCAAGCTGGGTCGCTGTAGCAACCAGTTCTGTATTGTTTTTAAACCGACGGGCAGTTTCTTTAACTACGGCAAAAGCTTCGGGCAATATTTTTTCGAGTGCCTTTTCAATCTCTTTGTTCCTGTCTTTCTTCAGTTCATCAACTTCTTTATAAATGCTGTCGCGCTGGTGCATTTCTTCCTCTGGCAAGTTTTCGGCTTCCTGTTGTTTTGCAACAATGGTGTCATCAATCTCCTTAAGGTGATCGGCTACCCTTTGCTTAAATTCAACCGTTTTAGCGCGCAGTGCATCGTTAGACAGTGTTTGGTATTGTTGAAAAAACTGGTTTACCTGTGCAATAACCGGCTCAATTTTTTTAACGTCTTTTTCTGACTTGTTACCACCGAGTAATTTTCCTAAAAAACCTAACATGTAGTTTGTTGTTTATAATTTGTATGTTCCGGCAATATTATTTACCAGCGTTTATTTGTTACCGTGTTTTAAACATCAAGGGTTAACAGCTACCAAATTTGTTCGGTTATTGTATTCGCCGCCAAACATGCAGAGCCCAACCCTTGTATTTTCAAACTTTTACCCCTCACAAAAACAGTGCTTACCTGTTATTTCGCCAAAATGACAGCTATTTGCCGGTGGCCAAAGGTAATTATTTTGGACAGAGTGAAAGAATGGCTTCTTTTATATACGCACTTTACCAATTTGTTAACTAACCTGCCCGGTGTTGGTGTATTAATAATTGCACCTGTTAGGCGTTGTTATTTGCCAAACCTTTAAACACAATTTATGACCCCCAAATTATTGCTGCCGCTGCTTTGCCTTACCCTTTTATGCGCTTGCGGCGATGCCGAAATAGGTAATAGCAAAGATGTTAACCCCGAAACTGTTTATATAAAATACAGGGTTATGTACAACGAAAATGAGCCAACGGTTACGTTGCGCGCCCAGTTTACTTTTGCAGGGCCCCACGGCACCACGCTGGTATTAAATAACCCCGCAAACGTGGCGTTGGATGGCGACTCCATACATGTGGACAGCACCGCTACGGATGGCGCTTTTTACGAAGTGCAAAAACCTGCTGCCGCATTTACTGGCAATCATACGCTTGTGTTTACAGGCAACAATGGTATAAAATATACACAGCCTTTTGTTTTTAGCCCGGTACAGCTAACCAGTGTTATACCAGCAACTATTGGCAGGCATGATTTACCGCTTACGTTTAGCGGGCTTGCCCCCGCAGACAGCCTTAATATACGCATTAAGGATACCAGCAGTAGCGGCAACGGGTTAGATACAATGTTGTATGTAGCTAATAACCAAACGGTTGTTAGCAAGGCAATGCTGGCAAAACTAAAGCCAGGGCCGCTAACCATACAAATACAAGCCATTGCACCACAGCCTATGCCCAATACCACCAGTGAGGGTGGCGAATTTACCGTTTGGTATGTTTTAAACGACCGCAAAACCATGTTAGCAAAATAATTGTCCACCCTAAATTGCCAGCAGGCAATTTTATAGCGTAAAAACTGGAAATTCAGGCGTAATCTGCTACTTTTGCACCCAATTTAAGGTTTGTTCATTTGATGGTATTGATGCTTATGTGCTGGTTATCAGCCAAATAAGTAAAAATATGGGTTCAAAACGGGCAAACTGTAAAACATTCAAACAAAAAAAGAATGGCCGGCCAGTTAAAAGAAGTACGCAACAGAATTAAATCGGTACAGTCAACACAGCAAATTACCAAGGCTATGAAGATGGTTAGCGCAGCAAAATTACGCCGCGCACAGGATGCCATTATTCAAATGAGGCCTTATGCGGTAAAACTGCAGGAAATGCTTAGCAATATTGTAAGCAATTCCGATGGTGGTGCCAATCTTAAACTGGCTGAAGAAAGGCCCGTTGAAAAAGTATTGCTTATTGTTATTACCAGCGACCGCGGTTTGGCAGGGGCTTATAATTCAACCATTGTTAAGCTTGCTAAAGAAACAATCGCCCAAAAATACAGTGCACAGCAGGCCAAAGGCAATGTTACCATTTGGAACATTGGTAAAAAAGGCTTTGAAAGCCTTACTCGTGGTGGCTATAAAACCAACGATACCTATAAAGACCTTTTTCTTAGCCTTAACTTTCATAATGTACAGGCGGCAGCCCAGGCTGCTGTAAAAGCATTTGAAGAAAAACAGTTTGACGCTGTTGAAATTATATACAGCCAGTTTAAAAATGCTGCCAGCATGATTTTTACAGCTGAACCATTTTTACCTATACCAAAGGCTGCTAAAAAAGAAGGTGCCAAAAAAGCAGACTTTATTTTTGAGCCTGCCAAAGATGAACTGATTGCCGAGCTGATGCCTAAAATTTTAAATACTCAGTTATACAAAGCCGTGCTGGATGCAAATGCCAGTGAGCATGGCGCACGTATGACGGCTATGGATAAAGCCACCGAAAACGCTGGCGAAATTTTAAAACAGCTCAAGGTATCTTACAACAGGGCACGCCAGGCAGCCATCACCACCGAGTTAACAGAAATTGTAAGCGGTGCTGCTGCTCTCAATGGATAAAAATACCCCCATGCCCTAAAAGGGGGGTAAGTACATTTAATATATTCACGATTTAATATATTGTTCCCCTTTTGGGGCACCGGGGCATGGAACTTTCAGAAATAATACCACATATTGAGGCACTGATATTTGCCAGCGACAAACCGTTAACCGGTTTGGACGTAGTGGAACTTATTAACGCAGCCTTTGGTTTTATGGAAGAAAGGATTACCCTTGAGCAGGTGGAAGCCTGCATAGATGGTATACGCGAGAAGTACCAAAGCGAATTTTACCCTTTCGGGTTAAGGCAAAGCGGCGGTGGCTGGCAATTTCTCACCAAAAAAGAGTTTTATAAAACCATTGCCCAGCTAAATGGCGATAAATTTTTAAAGAGACTATCTTCTGCTGCGCTGGAAACCTTAGCCATTATAGCCTACAAACAACCGGTTACAAAAGGCGAAATTGAAGCCATAAGGGGCGTTAACAGCGACTACAGCGTTCAAAAACTGCTTGAAAAAGAACTGATTATTATTGCAGGCCGTAACGAAACCATGCCGGGCAAGCCGCTGATATATACCACCTCCAAATCGTTTATGGATTATTTTGGCATTAACTCGCCTGCCGATCTGCCAAAAATTAAAGAAGTGTTTGCAGAGCAGATAGTGCAGCCTACCTTAATGCTGGGCGAAAACTATTTTACAGACAGTGAAGAAGAAAAAGGTGAGGTTGTTACCATTACTGAGGAAACAACGATTATTGCCAGCATAGGCGATATTGATGCCTCACCAGCAACAGAAGAAGAGGAAATAAAGCGGCTGAAGGATGATGCTCCTTCCCAATAAAACTTCCGGCCACAGGTTTATGCAAAGCCTGCCGCCAATAATATATATTCGCGTTTTACCTTTTCAAAATATCTTACAACAGTAGTCAGTATAAACATGCAGCAGCAACTATCTCACAGCCAACTGCTAAGTATAGCAAACCAGTTTGGCACCCCGGTTTATGTGTATCATGCAGAAAAAATAAAAGAACAATACCAAAAGCTTACCACTGCTTTTAAAGGCCAGGATGTAAAGTTTTTTTACGCCTGCAAAGCATTAACCAATATCAATATTCTAAAATACGTAAAAAGTATTGGGGCCAATGCCGATTGCAGCTCCATTAACGAGGTTAAGCTGGCCCTGTACGCTGGTTTTGAACCGCAGAATGTTTTATATACCAGCAACGGCATAGCGTTTAGCGAAATTGAAGAAGCACAGGCCCTGGGGGTGAATATTAATATTGACAGCCTGAGCAACCTGGAAAAATTTGGTAAAAAATATGGCCACAGCTACCCGGTGGGTATACGCCTGAGGCCCAATATTATGGCCGGGGGCAACCTTAAAATTTCTACCGGGCACGATAAAAGCAAGTTTGGTATACCCGCAAACCAGGTAAATGAGGTGCTTGCGCTGATTGAAAAATACAACCTGCATATACAAACCCTGCACATACACACCGGCAGCGAAATAAAGGATGTGGATGTTTTTGTAAAGGGCATTGAAGTGCTGTTTGATATTATACCCTTGTTTAAGGAACTGGAAGTGATAGACTTAGGGGGTGGTTTTAAAGTGCCGTACAAAAAAAATGACCACGAAACAGATATAACCCTGCTTGCACAAAAAGTGGGCGAAGCATTTGCCAACCACCCCAACCCAAGCGGCAAACCGCTGCAGGTATGGTTTGAGCCGGGCAAGTTTTTTGTAAGCCAGGCAGGTTATTTTATTACCCAGGTAAATGTGCTTAAACAAAGTGGTGCTACTACGTTTGCTGGTGTAAACAGCGGCTTTAACCACCTTATAAGGCCCATGTTTTATGATGCTTACCACCAGATTGAAAACCTGAGCAACCCCGGCGGCCCCGAAAAGCACTACACGGTTACCGGCAATATTTGCGAAACCGACACGTTTGCCTGGGACAGGCCATTGAACGAAATTAGCGAAGGTGATTACCTGGTGTTTTACAACGCCGGGGCGTATGGCTTTGAAATGAGCAGCAACTACAACAGCCGTTACAAACCGGCCGAAGTATTGGTGAAAGATGGTGAAGCTTTACTAATACGTAAAAGGGATGAATTTGAAGATTTGCTTAAAAACCAGGTAGAAGTGTTATAAATTGCCTTCGGAATTTGCGGAAAGCCTTAGTAGGCAAGTAACGTTAATAAAATGAGGGAAGGGTAATGATAGAAATACGCAACATACGGAAAACATTTGGCGACCGTGTTATATTAGATGACATAAGTGCGGTGATGGATACCGGCAAATGCAACCTGATTATTGGTACCAGCGGCAGTGGTAAAACCGTACTTACCAAATGTATGGTGGGCCTTTTTGAGCCCGATAAAGGTAATATATTATTTGATGGGCAGGATATGACCACCATGCAGCAGGAAGACCGAAAATTGCTGCGCCAGCAAATTGGCATGCTCTTCCAGGGGTCGGCGCTGTTTGACTCGATGACCGTGGAGCAAAATGTGATGTTTCCGCTGGATATGTTTTCTAACCTAAGTTATAGCGACCGTAAAAAAAGGGCGAATGAGGTATTGGAGCGTGTTAACCTGAAAGATGCCCATAAAAAATACCCGGCCGAAATAAGCGGGGGTATGCGTAAAAGGGTAGGCATTGCACGGGCCATTGTACTTAACCCCAAATATTTGTTTTGCGATGAGCCAAACTCTGGCCTGGACCCGCAAACATCGCTGCTGATAGACAAGTTGATTCGGGAAATTACTGCCGATTTTAATATTACCACTATTGTGGTTACACATGACATGAACAGTGTAATGGAAATTGGCGACCACATTGTTTACCTGTACCAGGGCAAGAAGGAATGGGAGGGAAATAACAAAGAAATAATCTTTAATAAAAACGAGCGGCTGAACAGTTTCATATTTGCTTCTGAGTTTTTGCAGGATGCAAAAGATATGCGCATGCTGGAGATGAAAGGTAAAATATCCAACGACAGGAATATGGATGAAATGCTTAAATAGCCGGATACAGCCGGGCTTGAAGCCCCATCGCCAAAGATGGTTAACAACACGGTTTTTACAATCTGCCATTTATAAGCGCAGCCAATATGCTGCTAAAATTGTAAAACTGTAAACGTTAAAGTGTTACACCCGTTTAATATTTTTTACATAATACAACTTGCTAACGGGTGAACTTGTTTAACATGTGAACTTTTTTCACCTAATTTTGCCCACAATAAAAAAAATGCTCCATGTCAGTTTTAGTTAACAAAGATTCTAAAATAATTGTACAGGGTTTTACCGGTACCGAAGGCACCTTTCATGCAACGCAGATGATTGAATATGGTACTAACGTGGTAGGTGGCGTTACGCCAGGCAAAGGTGGAAGCTCGCATTTAGACAGGCCGGTATTTAACACAGTAGCAGATGCTGTTAAAACTACAGGTGCCAATGTAAGCATCATTTTTGTACCACCGGCTTTTGCTGCCGATGCTATTATGGAAGCGGCCGATGCAGGTATTGCACTGGTGGTATGTATTACCGAAGGCATACCCGTACAAGACATGGTGAAAGTTAAAAATTACTTACAGGGTAAAAATACCCGCCTCATTGGGCCTAACTGCCCCGGTGTAATTACCGCAGGCGAAGCTAAAGTGGGCATTATGCCAGGCTTTATTTTTAAACCGGGTACTATTGGTATCGTTTCTAAATCAGGTACCTTAACATACGAAGCAGCTGACCAGGCGGTTAAAGCTGGTCTGGGCATTACAACGGCCATTGGCATAGGCGGCGACCCGATTATAGGTACCACTACCAAAGAAGCGGTTGAGTTGTTAATGAACGACCCTGCTACTGAAGGTATTATTATGATTGGCGAAATTGGCGGTGGCATGGAAGCAGAAGCAGCCCGCTGGATAAAAGAAAACAGCAAAAAACCTGTAGTTGGGTTTATTGCTGGCCAAACAGCCCCCGCTGGCAGAAGGATGGGCCATGCCGGTGCTATTATTGGTGGTGCAGATGATACAGCAGAAGCAAAAATGAAAATTATGGCTGAATGCGGTATTCACGTGGTAGCTACCCCAGCCGAAATAGGCAGCACTATGGCAGCAGCACTTAAAAAATAACTTTAAAGCTTTATACTAAAAAGCCACCTGTGCACCATTGCAGGTGGCTTTTTTATGTGGCATATTCGGAAAAAGTTGCTTTGCTATGAAACCTGTAACCCGTTTAACCTCCGCTAATTTAAGGCTTTAGGTTTATTTACTTCTTCCTCATCACATAAATTACCGAACTGCATTTTTTGTGGTTGCCTAAGGCTTTTAAATTAGATATCAGGCCATTCCACACCGCTTTAACAAGGTTGCCTTTGCCGTTTTTGCACTGCTCGCTAAGCATAGCAACATAAAAACTGTCAAACCACATGGGTTTGTAGCTTTCTATAGTAAACCCATGTTGTGCAGCAAGTACATCCATACTTTGCGGGCTAAAATGGTACAGGTGCCGGGGCACATCGTAGGCGGCCCAGTACTGCTGGTATGCACTGGCATCGCCGCTGGTATAGTTGGGTACGGCAATTATTAATACACCATTAGCTTTAAGCAACGTGTTAAAAGTATCAAGGTAACGGTGCAGCTCATGTACATGTTCCAGCACATGCCAAAGCGTTACAGCATCAAAGCTATTTGCGGACAGTGTAAAGAGCGTTTCGGGGCTTTGCAGGCTTATGTTATGTTGGGTTAGGGCATTGGTGCGGGCGGTATCATCTGGTTCAAGGCCGGTAACAGCCCAGCCAGCCTGTTGCATGGTGGCTGCAAAAGCGCCGGTACCTGCACCAACATCAAGCAAAGCGCCTTTGGCTATGCCTGTCGCTTTTTGTATAAGCACCCTTTTGGTTTGCAGGGTATAATTGCGTACCAAATGGTACAGCCTGTTTACAAGGCCCTTTTTGGTATCGGTGTGGCTAACATAAGCTTCGGCCTTGTAGTACCTGCCAATTTGTTCGGCAGGGGGTATGTTTTGGGTAAAACGGGCCGTGCAGGTATTGCAATGCCACACATCAAACACTTCGCTGCTTACTGTAAAATCTTTCACCTGTAAAACAGCCATAATATTAGTACCATTGCATACCGGGCATTGCTTGTAAACGATTGTATTGGTAGCCATAATAAAAATTACCCCATCCTGTTTAACCCGCGGGGTAAGGGTAACGGGGCAAAGAAAGTAAAGTTTCAGTTAAAAATACCCGGTATTGCGGATATGTTTTTTCATTACAATGTTCTTTCTTTATTTTTCCATTTGAATAATGAATAAGTTGACGAAAAATATCAGGAACCTGCTTTTGCCGGCAAGTTTTTTTATACCTTTTACCTTTTACTTTTTGCTTTTTGCAGCAGGCAGTTATCTGCTGTATTATATTTTAGGCCAGCAACAAAAAGCGCCAGGCACCTCTTTTACCGAAATATTTACACTGGTTATAAAAATAGTTACTGTATTTGCGGGTGTGGTACTTGGCCTGGCCGTACTAACAGCAGCCGTGCCTTTTTTGTTTTTCTTGTTAAAAAAACAAAACGGGGGTATCCGTTTCATTATAAACACAGCAGATAATACAAAGGCCATTAACGGTAACCAGCAACAGGGCGTACACATACGCATAAGCCCGGTATTAAAGCCCCTGTTGGGTTTTGTAAAACTCAGGCTTAAGTATGATGGCCGAAAATATTCAGAGAAGTTTTTGCTGGCAGAACGCTTTCAAAAAAAGATTATCACCACCACGCTGGAAGGTGATTACACCTGGAGCCTGCCCGAAATAAAAGAATACCACATTGAAAAGCTGGTTGTGTATTTTGAAGATTTCTTCCAGTTTTTTTCGTTTACGGTTTCGCTGCCGGTTGCCACCCATTTTTATACACCGCCGCCGCCCCAAAACAGTAAAGACTTTGCCGTATCGCCCCGCAAAACCGAGGATACAGAGACCCGCATAGAAGAACTGAAGAAAGTGGAGGGTGAGTTTATCAATTACAAGAATTTTGAGAACAACGATGAT
>CAZRDD010000164.1:0-10011 GCA_964598675.1 uncultured Parafilimonas sp. | reverse complement strand
CCTGTGGCAGGTGCAACCCTTTAAGCGATGCTTTTGAAGATATAACAGGCTTCCGAATATCCGGCGTTTCAAAAAACGGGTTACTGTTTACACCAACTGCCGTAACTAATTGTGTACCGGGCGTTTTTGCTATTAACTGGCTGCCACAGCGCAACCTGCAATTACCGCCGAGTGCTGAATGCAGCACCAGCTTAACCAGCTTACCATCTTTCCAGCGCATGTCAACAGTAAAACCGCCCCTTGCTTTCAAACCCTTTACTTCCCCATTGGCCCATTTGGCAGGCAGGGCAGGCAGCAGGTGTACAGCACCATCGTGCGATTGTACCAACATTTCTGCAATACCCGATGTGCAGCCAAAGTTACCGTCAATTTGAAAAGGCGGGTGTGCATCAAACAGGTTAGGGTAGGTACCTCCACCCTCTTTATTGCCTGAAACCGGGCTAAGCTGGTCGGTAATTAGTTTAAGGGCATGGTCGCCATCCAGCAGGCGGGCCCAGCAGTTAACTTTCCAGCCCATGCTCCAGCCGGTGGAAACATCGCCACGGTACACCAGCGAATTTCTGGCAGCTTCAAACAACTCAGGGTTGCGGTAAGGCGAAATCTGGTTGCCGGGATACAGCCCCCACAGGTGCGATATGTGGCGGTGCTTATCTTCCGGGTTATCCCAATCGTACATCCACTCCTGCAACTGGCTGTACTGGCCCACCTGCATGGGTGCAAGGCCCGCCAGCTTATCCTGCAATTGCTTTACCATTTCGCCATCCAGCCCCAATATTTGCGCGGCTTTTATGGTACGGCTAAACAGGGCAAACACTATTTGATTATCCATAGTAGTACCACCGGATATGCTAAAACCCTGGTGTGCATTTTCCGGCGAAGCCGAGGGCGAAACAATCCACCAGCCTGTGGCGCTGTCCTTATACAGTACATCTAAAAAAAACTGGCAGGCGCCCTTCATGGCAGGGTAAACCTCCGCCAAAAACTCCTTATCACCATTAAACAGGTATTTCTCCCAGGCATGCTGGCACAGCCAGGCACCACCCGTAGGCCAAACACCCCAGGGGCCGTCAATGGCACCGCTCATGCGCCATATATCTGTATTATGGTGTACCACCCACCCGCGGGCACCATATGTTGCCTGCGCGGTACCCTGGCCTGCTTCTGACAGGTCTTTTATCATTTGCATAAGCGGCACATGCATTTCAGTAAGGTTGGTAACTTCTGCTGGCCAGTAATTCATTTCGGTGTTTATGTTATCAGTGTACTTGCTGCCCCAGGGGGGATTGGTAAACCGGTTCCACAAACCCTGTAAATTGGCCACCTGCCCGCCCGGTTGCGAGCACGAAATAAGCAGGTAGCGCCCAAACTGAAAGTACAGGCTTACCAGTTGCGGGTCATCGCCTTTGGCAAAAGCCGCCAGGCGTTCATCCGTAGGCAAAGCCGCAGCGGCGGTAACGCCTAGGTTTAACGATACCCGGTTAAAATAGTGCTGGTACAGCTTTTTGTGGGCGGCAAGTGTTTGGGCATACGTGGCGGCCTCCGCTTTGTTTAGTATGCTTTTAACCAGCGGCGCGGGGTTTGCCCCAAGCTGGTGATAGTTAACAAAGCTGGTACCCATAGCCAGGTAAAGCGTAACGGAGTTGGCATTTTTTACCAGTAGGCTGGTGTCGCCAGCCTGTATTGTACCGCCTTCATTTTTTATATCCAGGTTTGCCTGTACCTCCGTTAAACCTGGTATACCCTGGTGGCCCGGGGCTGTAGCATTAAGCTGCAATGCGTGGCTGCCTGTGGCATTAACATTGCCCTTCTGCTCAGTAGTTAATGTAGCCGTAAAGCTTATTTTACCGGGCTGGCTGGCAGTTAGCCTAACAATAATTACGTTACCAGTAAAAGATGCTATCACCTCTCTTTTGTACGTAACACCGCTGTACGTATAAGTGGTGGTTGCAACCGCATTTTGAATATCCAGTTCGCGGCGCAGGTTGGTGTATTGCCCATGCCCACTAAAATAAAGGTGCAGGTCGCCCACGGGCTGGTAAGGCATACCGTGTACTTTTTCGGCTACAAAATTGGCAGAAGCCATCGCCTCGGCTGCTGTATAATTACCTTGCGCTATCAGCTTTTGTATTTCGGCCAACGATGCTTTCCCTTTGGGGTTGGCATTGTTGTAAGGGCTGCCTGCCCAAAATTCGTCATGATTTAACTGCAGGTGCTCTTCCGCAGGGTTACCAAACACCATGGCCCCTATATGGCCGTTGCCTATGGGCAGGGCTTCCTCCCACACCGCAGACGGATGATTGTACCAAAGCGTAAGCGGCCTATCCTGTGCGGGGCAGTACATGCACAGCACGCAACAAAACAATAACAGCGAAAAAAATTTCATGGCATTTATTGTGATAATTACAAAAAGCAAGCTTTAAACGATGTTGCAATACAGGCTAAGCAAAAAACAGCACACATCTGCCCAAGCTTTTAATTATGGCAGGTAAATATAAAACATTGCAGGCAGCACAAACGCATGAACTTATTTTATTATATAAAAAAAATCTGGCAAAGCCAACACATCCTTGCTGTTAACTGGCCTGGGCTTGTTTTAAATAAACAACAAACATTGCCGGTTACTAAAAAAACGAGTACATACTGCTGTATTTGTATAGTTTACAATTATTTAACTACCTGTTCATTAACCAGTTAAAGGTTAATAAGGCGTTTGCTTGCATATATTAAAAATAAAGCATATCTTCACCATACTTTATTAAAAAGTAAATCCTCTTTTAAAAAAAAATCCAAGTTTTAGAAAAATCAACTTTATGCCCAACGAGCAAAGCGCAGGGATAAGATATACAATCAATTTAAACTTTGAGGAAATAAAACTGCCACCCTTTCAGGATATCCTGATATTAGGAAAACACTCCCCGCAGGGGAAAATAGGGCTGGGCAAATCTTTTGAGTTGCTTGTGCCTAACGGGTTTGAGATTGTTGAAATAAACAGCGGCGTTGTGGAGGCTGTGTTTATTAATAAAAGAATACTTGCTAAAATGCCGGCCAACAAAATAGTGGAGATATTAGCATCCAAGGTATTTCCATTTGTGTCGGAAGGAGAGCTGCTAAAGGTTGAATTCAGGGTAATGATATCCTATTCTAACATTGAAAAGGAGATTTTATGATTTACATAAACGGGCTTATTTCATCAAACTTTATTACCACAAAACCATACGCAGGTGTGCAGTTGCTTCGCGAGAAATTGGCACAACACGATGCCCTGGTGGTATTTGATGATGAAACGAGTGAGTTTTTAGGGGTGTTAACCTCAGGGGATGTAATTGAACGCCCGCACCTGCTGGTGATTGACTGCCTGAAGAAGAAACCGGCACTGACTGCCAACTGCAAAGTTGAAAATGCGTTGGAAGCGATGTTTGCAAACCATACCAACGTACTGCCGGTTGTTGCTGATGATGGCAGGTTTGAAGGGCTGATATTTAAGAACGACCTGCTTAAAGCGCTCTGGCAAAAAAAATTAGACCTAAACGCTGCTTTAAATGAGGAGAAAGAGATTAACAAATTACAACAGGAGGAACTGGTTAGATCGGAAAAAATTTTGAATGCTGTGTACGACAGTTCAAAGGAAATGCAGTTTTTGGTGGCACCTGACCGCACCATGTTATTTTTTAATAAATCGGCTTACGACCATGCCAAATTTTACTACTGCCTGGAGCTTTTGGCCGGAGACATTTTTGATGAATTTATTGAAAATGCCGCTGGTAAAATTGACCCCCTATTTGAGCAGCATTTTTACAAAGCAATAAATGGGGAATATGTTGTTACGGAAAGCGAATTTACAAGCCCCGGTTACAAAGCCTGGCTTAAAACAGAATATAACCCTGTTTGGGTAAACAAAACACTGGCAGGCATTTCAGTAACCATCAGCAACATTACCAGCAGAAAGAAAAATGAAATACGCATTAATGAGCAGAATGAACTGATGCGCGAAATCATCTTTGCACAATCGCATATTATACGGCAACCCTTAACCAACATTCTTGCGCTTATTGAACTGTTAAACAAAGCACAGCTATCCGCCCAAAACAAAGAGATGGTTGAATACCTGCACATATCTGCCAACCAGCTTGATGAAGCCATTACACATTCCATAAAAAAAGCAGCACACTCGTTAAAAGAACGGGAAATGCATATTAGTGATGTGCAAAAATAGCTGTTGAACACACCTGCTCGCGCGTTTATGTATTTGCCAATTATCGCTAAAACCCCTCTGTCCAATTAAAATATTCATTATGAATGGCTGATTTATTTGCCTTTACAAATTCAAGATAGGCGTTAGCCGCAACTGAGAATTTTTTATTTTTCAACCATACCAGCATCCATTCCGATACCAGCGGCAACCCCGTTACCGGTACAATTTTTATAACCCCTTCTTTCAGCTCACTTTTAAGGCTCAATAAAGATAATACAGAGCAACCCAACCCCGCTATTACGGCCTGCTTAACAGCCTCGTTAGAGGCCAATTCTAATTTAACTTTTGGTTTTACATTGGCTTTTGCAAAGTACTGTTGCATTTTAAACCTTGTTCCCGAACCTTCTTCCCTGTAAATAAGCGGAACATCATCAAATATGGCCTTGCTGTGTACCTTAACATCGCCAAATACCATATCGGAGGGCGCTGCTAAAAACAACTTATTGGGCATAAGTATTTCGTACCCCACAGATAAGCTCTCCGGCAAAAGCGATACCAATGCAAAATCAACTTCATTATCTTCCAGGCTTTTAATTACTTTACTCCGGTTGGTAACATCCATTACAATATCTACCGCGGGGTTATTTTTTACAAAATGCTTCAGGTAATAAGGCATTACATACTTGCCCGTTGAAACAACTGATATTTTTATCCTTCCCGACAGCATACCCTTAAAATTGTTTGTGCGGTAATTTATATTAGCCACTTCCTCCAGTATTTTATTGGCCATTATGTAAAGCTCCTTTCCAAAATCAGTTATATACAGCTTTCTGCCAATTACCTCAGTTATAGGTATATCAAACTGGTCCTGCAGGTTTTTTAATTGGATTGATACCGCAGGTTGCGTCATATTCAGTGCCTCTGCAGCCTTTGTTACACTTTTCTTTTCAGCAATAACGGTAAATACTTTTAGTTGATGCAGCGTATAATTCATAAACCTTATTTATGCGTTACATAATGAGCATAAATAAAATTATATAAACTATCCTTTGCAGCATTGCACTGTAAAAAATATATGGAAACAATAACAATAGCAAAAGGCGATGGCATTGGGCCGAAAATTATAAACGCGGGCATACACATTAACATAGCACCCAGGCTGCAATAATAAAAGCACTTTTAAACAAAAACATTCTACAATAAATAACCGATTGTAGCTGAAGCTGCACTTGTAAGTTTTATGCAGGATTACAATTGCGATGCATCACTATACTCATTATGCTTTACTGTTTTCATTTTATTAAAGCATGAACTAAAACTGTGTAATAAAAAGTCTGTCATTGAGCAAAGTACAAAAGCTATTATCATTCAACAGCCAACACCAAATATCTAATTTCTCAATTTATTAATGCTTCATAAAAATATTATCTTCTTACTTTTCGGCTTTACTATCAGCAGTATAAAATCTAAATATCAGTAATTATTAAACAATGAGAACATTCATCCCACTCCTGCTCGCATGTATGTTATGTGTAACTATGCAAACACAGGCACAACAAAGCAACAGCAACACCACAGCAGCAAGAAAAACGCAAAACATTGTAATGGTGGCGATGGACGGCATGCGCTGGCAGGAAATTTTTGGCGGCATTGACAGCAGCCTTATGAACGATGCCCTATACACCAAAGAACTGGGCGATATGAGAAAAGCTTACTGGAACAACGACCAGGCCCTTAGACGAAAAAAACTGATGCCATTTTTTTGGGATACCATTGCCAAATACGGGCAGCTTTATGGCAACCGCCAGTTAGGCAATTATGTAGATGTAGCCAACCCCTATAAATTTACCTACCCCGGTTTTAGCGAAACGGTTACCGGCAACCCCGACAGTGCTGTAAACTCCAACGGGCTGGTAAAAAACAAAAACTACAATGTACTGGAGTTTATTAACCAGCAAAAGGGTTATACCGGTAAGGTGGCCACTTTTGCCACATCGGTGCTGTTCCCTTTTATTTTAAACAAATGGCGCAACGGCCTGTACGTAAATGCGGATGAAGATTCAGTGGCATTTAATACCCCGCAAATGCAGATGCTAAATAAAATGGAGAAACTGGCGGCCAAGCCCACCGGCGAGCGCCCCGACCTGCTTACCTATTTTGCTGCAAGGGAGTACCTTACCACCTACCACCCCAAAGTATTGTATATACCTATGGGCGAAACCGATGCGTTTGCGCATGATGGGTTGTACGACCAGTACATTGGCGTTGTACATGCCGAAGATGCTATGATAGCCGACCTTTGGAGCATAATACAATCCACCCCGCAGTACCGTAACAAAACCACCCTTATTATTACCTGCGACCATGGCCGCGGTGGCAAAATAAAAAGCGAGTGGACCGACCACGGAGTAGAAATTGAAGATTCGGGTAATATTTGGTTTGCTGTTATTGGCCCCGACAGCAGCCCTTTGGGCGAAGTAAGCATCCCAGGCCAAATTTACCAGGGCCAGTTGGCCGCCACCATGGCAGCACTGCTTGGCTTTAACTATGCACCGCCTCAAAAGGTTTTGCCAAAAATTGAGAGTGTGTTGAAATAGAAAATGATTATACACAAACAGCCCGGAGATGCTAATGCTTCCGGGCTGTTTGTTTTAGTATTTATATTGTTATTACTTTTTGTATTTGTAATGGCAGGTTTCAAGCAGAAATACCCATACTCCCTTCCCCTTATTTTCTAAAAATGGCACCGCCCCAGGTATATAGTGCTATACCAAACAGGTACACCAACGCCAATAAACCGCTTATATTGTTGCTGCCAATTACCACCAGCAGCGCGGTGGCAGATATACCCAATACAACAAGGGCTATGGTAAACGCCACCGCCCACCGTTGCTTTGCAAGTAATTCCCAGTGTTCAAAACGGCTTACCGGTACGGTTAAAGTTAACAATACCAGTGCAGGGTAAAACTGTTCATCAGGCTTCAGGACCTTTATATGCGCACTAAATATGGCCAACGCCAGCGCACCCAACAGGCACAGGCATACACTTGCCGCTACATACTTTTCCGGCTTTGTAAGCACGTATTTACCCTCACGCGTAAACAGCAGCATAGCATTGGCTATGGAAGTACCCACCCACGAAAACACAATAAATAACAGGTAAAGCCCAAGCAAAACATACAGCACGGGGGTATATGCAGAATCGCCCGGTGTGCGGGAGAGCAACTGCCCGCCCAGCCATATAACAAGTATAATAGCCCACCTTGCTTTTTTTGATTTGTTAGACAGCCACAGCGAAAACATTAGCATCCAGCGGTAGGGTGCAAGGTTTGCTTTCAAGCTTTCCTTATAGCCCTGCCGGGCCATTTTATTATTGGGGTTTATGCGCAACGCCTGCCTAAAATGGTCGCGGGCCGTTTTATGTTTGCCCGTTTCCATAAAATGCCAGCCAAAATTGGTATGAGTAAAATCGTCCTCAGGGTCAACCGTCAGCGCCTCTTTTATGGTATCGTAAGCCGCATCCTTATCTTTTAACCTGAACAGTGCCTGGCTGCGGGCGTTAAGGCAGGTAAGGTCCTGCGCATTAACGGCCAGGCCGGTATTTGCATTTTCAAGTGCCTCGGCATATTTGTGTTCATCCAGCATTATGTATGCATACAGGCCATAATAGCCACTGGCCCAGGGGTTAAGGCTTATGGCAGACTGTAAGTTTACCAAAGCACTGCCCTTATTTTTGCTGCGGTAATAGGCAAAAGCCAGCAGGTAATGCACATAATCATCCCCCGGCTGCAACCCCAGGCACTGCTTAAACAATTGTATCGCCTCGGGAAACTGCCCATTATCCAACCTACAATGGCCAATTATTTGTAAAGCATCGGCATCGTTGGGGTTATTTTTAAGTACGGCTGCAGCCTGCTGCTCGGCATCGCGGTAGCGCTTTTGCTTAAGTAATATCCTTGCCCTTTCTATATGGTTTTGCTTGCCGTAATCGCTCATTTCTTCAGGTTAAGGTATTGCAGAATTTCATCGTACAAACCGGTTTCGTTGGCATATAATGCATAATTGCGTGCGGTGGTAAACCACTCGCCGGTAGTGGCCTTGTGTTCTTTTACAGCCCTTGCAATATCCTTTTGGGTAATGGGTTGTAACACCCCTTTGGCAAGCGATTCGTCCAGCTTAAACTCAGTGGCTATATCTATCACCGCTTTAAGGTCGGCGCCGGAGTAACCTGCGGTTAATTTTGCTATTTGCGCCGCATCAATTTTATCAGCGGGCTTATCCTTAAGCAGTGTTACCAAAATATCCTTACGGCTGTTTTCATCCGGCGGGGCCACAAACAATACCCTGTCGAACCTGCCGGGGCGGCGAAAAGCACTGTCCACACTCCAGGGAGCATTGGTTGCAGCCAGAATAAGCACCCCTTCGTTGCTATCTTTCACCCCATCCAGCTCAGCCAAAAACTGGTTGATGATTTGCCGCATGGCCGATTGCCGCATATCGCTGCGGCTGGCACCCAGTGCATCCACCTCATCAATAAACAGCACACAAGGAGTGTTTTTACGTGCCGCCTGAAAAATATCGTGCAGGTTTTTCTCGCTGCTACCCACCCACATATCCAGTATATCGTGCAGGCCCAGGCTTATAAATTTTGCATCTATTTCGCCAGCGGTTGCTTTGGCAATAAATGTTTTACCGCAGCCTGGCGGGCCGTACATTAGTATACCGCCGCCTATTTTTTTACCAAAGGCCTTATACATGGCCGGGTTTTTAAGCGGCTGTATTATTTTAAGCGAAATCTCATTTTTCAATTGCTGCATGCCACCCACATCGGCAAACTTCATGGTAGGTTTTTCCATAAAATATTGCGCACCGGGCTGGCTCAGTTCGTGCAACAGCATATCGGGGTCGGCACCGGTTTCAATGCCGGGCATACGCAAAACAGCATCTATTTCAGCATCCTTAAAATTGGGCTGCTCCTGCAATACCTGCATGTAAAGTTCTTTGGCCTGCGCTACTGAGTTTTCCTTCAACAAACAACGCACAAACTTTACCTTACTATCAAAAGTTAAGGCACCTTCCTGCTGCAATTGCTCAAACAGTATAATGGCGGCTGAATATTTTTGCTGGCGGTAATACACTTCGCTTAGGCCAGCAAGCGCTTTGGTGTTGCCTTGCTGGCGGCGTAATACTTCCTGAAATTCGGCAGAAGCTTCGTTTACCAGGTTTTCTTTCAGCATCACATCAGCTAAATGCAGCCTTAGTGGTACGTTATCCGGGGAAAAGCTAAGGGCCTCTTTCAGTTGTTCAATAATTTCGTTCATACAAAACTGCTATATCCACAAATATAGACCCAAAACACAATTGCGAGGCAGTGAGTTAACCCTGTATTAACTAAAAGGCAAAGAGCCGCAATAAAAGCCCCGGCCGTATTTCATTTTTTAACAACACATTAGTTTGAACAGGCATTAAAAAAGTATGGTTAGATAGATTTGAGAAAGCTAACCGGACTGATAAATGCAGTATTGAAGGCAAAACAGCCTAAGTAAGCAGTTGAGCAAGCAAGTTCCCGGGCCAGAAGAGGAGACTGCTATAAATTAAAATAAAATATATACATACTAAAGCGTTGTTAAATTGTTATCATTTTCATAAATTTATCCTAAATATTAAAAATTAACTATTTTTTTAATATAAAAAAATTCACCAATACTTACCCCACATGCTGAAATCCATTTTATTACACCTGCTTAAATGGACGAGTATTTTAATGCTTTGTCTTATTGCACTGGCTGTTGGCGTGTTCTTTCTCGACTTTAAACATG
>CAZRDD010000163.1:3987-10035 GCA_964598675.1 uncultured Parafilimonas sp. | reverse complement strand
AGTGACAACCTGTGGACATCTATGTACCTTACTGCCGAGATATTCCGCTACCTTGTTACCAACGATGATGAGGCCAAACAAAACTGCATTGAAAGCCTTGATGCCATGGAACGGTTGTTTACGCTGAGCGGCATTGAGGGCCTTTTTGGCCGCTGTATTGAAAGAAGCGGTAATGTTAGCTTTAAAGATGAGATACGCGAGGAGGAAAAGTATTACTGGTACCCCGGTTACGACCACACCCCCACCAGTTGGAAACATACACCCGGCGGGGAATGGGATTGGCGTGGATCAGCCAGCAGCGACCAGGCAGTTGGGCAATATTTTGCCCTCACCATGGCCGCACAGTATTTGGGCGACAGCGTTATAAAACGCAAAGCCATTAACCTTATTGATAAGCTAACGGGGTATATTGTTGACAACGGCTTAAAACTGGTTGATGTTAACGGCAAGCCTACCCTCTGGGGCAGGTGGAGCCCCGATTATGTAAACCGTTTTCCTGATATGGTGGGCGATAAAAAACTGTATTCATCCAACATCATCAGCTTTTTACAAACAGCCTGGCATTTTACGGGCAAAGAAAAATACCGGGCCAAAGCCCTGGAGCTGCTTAACAAGGAGCATTACCTGCAAAACCTTGCCAGGCCTGTAAAAGAAATTGGCCCGGCACCGGCAACTGCTGATAAATGGAGCCAGGTATTATCCGGGGGATGGAACAGCTCCGACGACGAAATGTATTTTTTAGCCTACTGGGGGCTTTACCCTTATGCGCTGAACGACACGTTGAAGAAACAATATGGCGAAGCTATAAAAGACCATTGGGCTATGCTGCGGCCTGAAAAAGAAGGATTATGGAACCTTTGCTACGGCGCTATTACCGGGGCTAAGGACTTTGACCTTAATGAAACGGTTTGGGAGCTTAAGCGCATGCCGGTTGACCTTATTAACTGGAGCGTACACAACAGCAGCAGGAAAGACCTTGTGTATATAAACGACAGCCTGCGGGAACGGTTTACAAGCGAGGTGCTCCCTCCCGATGAAAGGCCTGAGAACAAACATAACAGGAACCTTTTTAAGCTGGACGACAAAAGCGGTGGCTCCGCAGAACTGGGCGGCGGCGATGTATTTTTATTACCTTACTGGATGGGCCGATATTTTGGCAAAATAAGTGCCCCGGTAAAAAGTACAAGCAATTTATGGCAGTTGCTGCAGGCATCACCAACCATACACACGCCGCGCTAATATTAACGGCCAGTATCAGCTAAGCCGATGAGCAAAAGCGCAGGCCGGGGTAAAGTAATAACGCATTTTTCCAATCCCTCTATAAAAACAAATCAATATGGCTACACAAACCAACCGCCTTATTTCGCTGGATGCCTTAAGAGGCTTTACCATTGCCGCAATGATTGTTGTAAACTATCCCGGCAGTGAAGAATCTGTATTTTTTACCCTTAGGCA
Source organism: uncultured Parafilimonas sp. (assembly GCA_964598675.1). Taxonomy (GTDB): domain Bacteria; phylum Bacteroidota; class Bacteroidia; order Chitinophagales; family Chitinophagaceae; genus JABDFW01. The sequence continues at coordinate 8,580 of CAZRDD010000163.1, read as the reverse complement.
TACCGTATGGAATGGCCTGTCGTTTACCGACCAGGTAGCGCCATACTTCCTGTTTTTCGTGGGCATGTCCATAGCACTGGCATACTCAAAAAGGCTGCACGATGGCACCCCAAAAGCATCGCTGTATAAAAAAATATTTTTCCGCTCACTTAAAATATATGCGGTGGGCATGTTTTTAAACCTGATGCCTGACTTTGATTTTCACAACATACGCTGGACGGGTACACTGCACCGCATTGCCATAGTGTTTTTAATAAGCGCTATTATTTACCTAAACACCAACTGGAAACAACAAGCATGGCTTGCAGGTATTTTATTGGTTGGCTATTGGCTGGCGCTTACCTGCATACCTGTGCCAGGGTTGGGCAAAGTAATGCTTGAGCCAGGCGTTAACATAGTGGCCTGGGTTGACACCCAATACCTGCCCGGCAAAATGTGGCGCGGCACCTGGGACCCCGAAAGTATACTAACCACTGTAACCTCCGTGGTTTCATGTATTACGGGTATACTGGCCGGGCAACTAATGCTGAGCAACAAAAGCCCGCAGGAGAAAGTGAACTACCTTATGACCGCAGGCGTTTTTTCGGCCATTGCGGGCTATTTCTGGGGGTTTGGTTTCCCGGTTAACGAAAACCTATGGACAAGCTCTTTCGTGCTTGTAACGTCCGGCTTTGCGGCCCTGCTGTTTGGGGCATTTTACTTTTTGGTAGATATAAAAGGCAAAACATGGGGTACCCTGCCGGGGATTATTTTTGGGGCCAATGCCATCACCATTTATTTTTTGGCAGATGTGTGGGCGCTGCTGTTTTACGAAGCCAAATTTTCTGGCTCTTCCCTAAACGAAAAATTTGTGCAAGGGTTAAGCCTGGCAGGTGCAAGCCCCCAACTGGCAAGCCTGCTTTACGCACTTATGTTTGTGTGCATCAATTTTATACCCGCCTGGTGGCTGTATAAAAAGAAAATATTCATTAAGCTGTAACAACACCGCAGCTTCTGTAACAGTTGAAACAATGGCGATTTGGCAACCCGCAAACCTTACATCCCCCTTTATAAAGCATACATAATGCTTTGTACCAGGGGGATGTTTATTTTTCGCAAGTATTATTGATTGTGTATTACCAGCCTTGCCCCCTACCCTCTTTTCTCTGCTGCATATTCCGACGGCACAACATTGTACTCCGCCTTAAAAAATTTAGAGAAATATTTGGGGTTGTTAAACCCAACTTCCCAGGCTATTTCGGCCACAGACAAATCGCTCTTTTCAAGCAATTGCGCGGCCCTTTGCAGCCTTATGGAACGGATGAAATCAATAGGAGACTTACCAGTAAGTGCGAATATTTTTTTGTACACGGCCACGCGGCTCATATAAAGTTCACGGCTTAGTTCTTCTACGGAGAAATCGGGGTTGGCTAAATTCTTCTCCACAATATCAAGTGCCTGTTGAACAAATTTTTCATCGTGCGATGCCACAGCCACTTCGGTTGTTTTTACCTCTACCTGTTTACCCAATACCTTTTTAAGCGACTTCTGCCCTTCCAGGATGTTTCTTATCCTGCTGAGCATAATCTCGAAATTAAAAGGCTTGGTTATATAATCCGATGCGCCTGTTTCCAAACCCTCTACATGTTTATCATCACCCGCCAGTGCGGTAAGCAGTATTACCGGTATATGCCTGGTGCGTACATCTGTTTTAATTTTTTTGCAAAGCTCAATACCATCCATCACGGGCATACTAATATCACTCACCACAAGATCGGGATGTTCGGCAAGCACTTTTTGCCATCCTTTTTTACCATTACCTGCTTCCAAAATAGTATAAAACTCACGCAGGTTATCTTTAAGATAAAACAGAAAATCTTCATTGTCTTCCACCAGCAACACAACCTGCTTTTTCCTTTTTGCCTGCTTGTTTTTTGCAGGCTCTTCTGCAAACGAATTCTGTTGCTCCTCTGCAACCTCTGTATCCGCTGTTGTAACATTTGCCAACTGAACATCAAGCCCGTTTACGGTTTCCTGCACCTCCTTCAATGGAAGCTGTACTATAAAACAGGTACCAGCATCCACCTCACTTTCAACGGCAATACTACCACCATATAAACGCACAAACTCCTTTGTAATTGAAAGGCCGATGCCGCTGCCCTGGTTAAGCATGGTGCCCGGCACTTCGTTCTGAAAAAAGCGTTCAAATATTTTTTCCTGCTTTTCTTTTGGTATGCCAATGCCAGTATCTTTCACCCTTATTTCTGTAAGCTCCCCTTCCTTTGCAGGAATATTTACGGTAATGGATATTATTCCATTTTCCGCAGTAAATTTAAACGCATTCGATAGCAGGTTAAACAATATACGCTCCAGCTTATCGGGGTCAAAAACAGTGATAAAATTCTCTTTGTTGCACGCAAAACTGAATTGAATATTTTTCTTTTCCGCAACATCAGTAAACGAATAAGATATATCCCGTATAAACCTTGCAACATTACCCTGCTGAAGGTTAAGCCTCAATTCCTGCACTTCCATTTTTCTAAAGTCAAGCAACTGATTTACTAAATTTAATAGCCGTTTGCCATTGCGTTGTATTACCTGCAATTGCTTCTTCTGCTCCGGCTCGTGTGCCTGGCGTATAATTTTATCAAGGGGTGTTAATATAAGGCTGAGGGGTGTTCTAAACTCGTGGCTGACGTTGGTGAAAAACTTTATTTTCAGCATATCCAGCTCATGCAGCCTTTGCGCTTCTTTGCGTTCTTCATCAATTAAAAAGCGGGCCCTTGTGCGTTTAATAATCATTTTACGCCCGAATACTAATGCTGCTGCTATTAACAACACATACACCACATAGGCCAACGGTGCACGCCAGAAAGGTGGTTTAACAATTATTTTAATGGTTGCCCCATTTTCGTTCCATAAGCCGTTGTCGTTAGATGCTTTTACATGAAAATAATATTCACCAGGGTCAAGGTTGGTGTAGGTGGCCCGTCTTGATTTACCCCTTGCAGTTAACCACTGTTTATCAAACCCTTCCAGTTTAAAAATATATTTGTCCTTCTCGGTATTATCAAAACTTAGTGCAGCAAACTCAATAGAGAAAACATTCTCGTTGTAGTGAAGGGTTATCTCCTTTACCTCCGAAACAGACTGCTGCAGCAACAGATGGCTGCCCGTATTTTCACCTACACGCACGCTTTTATTAAACAGTTGAAAGTCGGTAAATACTACAGGGGGTATGCGGTTATTAGCGTTAATAGTTGCAGGATTAAAAATATTAAACCCGTTTGCGCCGCCAAACACAAGCTCGCCCTGCCTGGTTTTATAAGCTGCGTTCTCGTTAAAATCCCTGCCCTGCAGGCCATCCATTTCATCGTAATTTTTGCAGGCAAACGCAATTTTATTGTTGTTGTAAGTGTAGCTTATTTTACTTAACCCCTTAGGGGTGCTTATCCATATTTTTTTATCGTTATCCTGCAGTATGTTTAGTATGCAATTATCAGGCAGGCCATCCTGCATGCTGTAATATTGAAAGCCACCTGTTTTAATATTAAAAACAGACAGGCCGTTGCGGGCTCCTATCCAAATATTGTTATCAGTATCGCGCAGCAAGGCTATTACATCATCGTTGCTTATGCTGCCTGCCTGCAGGTGTATAAACTTATCGGTATTGGCCTGCAGCACATCAATACCCGCATCTGTACCCACCCAAAGGTTACCCTTTGTATCCTCGGTAAATGCCGAAATATAATCCGATGATATGGAATTTGCCTTGCCTTTTTTGTAATGATAAAACACATTGGCTTTCCTGTCAAACCTATCCAGCCCTCCATTAAAAGTACCCACCCATAGGTTTAACTTTGCATCTTCGTAAATCTCCCAAACCCTGTCTTCGGTAAGGCTTGCAGGGTTTGCATCATCATGCTTATAGTGAATAAATTTATTACCATCGTAACAATCAAGCCCGCCAAAATAAGAACCTATCCACAATTTTTGTTCATGGTCAACCCACAGGCTTACAATAACATCGTTGCTTATAGTGTTGCTGTTGGCGGCATCATGTTTATACTGCGTAAATGTATTGGCGGCCCTGTTAAAGTAAATAAGACCTCCACCGTTGGTACCAATCCAAAGGTTACCTTTTGCATCTTCCACAAACCTGTTTACATCATCATAACTCAGGCTGTTTTTATCGGTAAGCAAATGCCGGTACAGAGGAAACCTTGATATGTTTTCCCTAAAATAATTAATGCCCTTTTTATATGTGCCTAACCAAATAATACCTGTGCTATCCTTATACAATGTAGTGATAACATTTTGCGACAACGAAGCATTATCTTCTTCCTTGTTCCTGATATATTCGGCCTTAAATGTTTTCTTATCTACCATGTTTACACCACCATGGTCTGTACCAATCCATTCTAACCCCTTATCATCCTGCACAATGCCACTAACAATATTATTATTAAGTATACCTGTTTCCTTGTTCAACCGCCTGGCTTCGTTATTAAATGCGTTATAGTAAAAAACGCCAAAAGGCAATGCTGGCACAAAAAGCCATATATCATCCTGCCTGTCGGCATACATAGAGAAATTATACTGACCACTGCCCAG
>CAZRDD010000163.1:0-3977 GCA_964598675.1 uncultured Parafilimonas sp. | reverse complement strand
TGTATTACACCGGTACGAAAAATAACCTTGTTGCTAATGGCATCAATCTTCTCAATAATACCATTGCGGTGTACGGCAAGCAGGTTGTTTTTTGCGTCTGCTTTTATATCGGTTATTACACTGCTGCCAACGGCATACGCATCATTTTCCGCTTGTTTTATTGCCTGCACTTTTTTTTCATCCAGCAATTTATATATGCTGCCATCAGCATATAAAAACCAGCAGGCATTAGGGGTGTTTACAATGGATGTAACGGGCCAAACAGGCAACCCCACATTACGCAGCCAGGTGGAAGCATCGGTAAAAGATTCTAATGCAGGGTCGTAAATGCTGCGGCCATTCCTGGACTGTATAAACATCCTGTTACCCGGCAGCTCGTAAATGTGCATGATGTAATTATCGGCCAACGAAAGAGGGTCCTGGCCATCGTGGGTAAACACTTTAAAGGTGTGGCCATCGTATCGGTTGAGGCCTGCAATGGTACCAAACCACATAAAGCCCTTATGGTCCTTATAAATACAGGTAACCCTGTTGTGAGATAATCCGTTGGTTATATCAATGCGGGAGAAAGGGTAAACAGGCTGCTGCGCAAAAACACCGTTGCATAAACAGCATAATAACAAACAAGTAAAAATTCTTACGGCAAAATACATACAAGGCAATCAATTTATAAAAGGGGTTTAACACCCGCTATCATATTGTAATGTAAAACGATTTTAACAATCTATGGCTTAAAATAAAATTACAATATTGCACACCAGCGGTTAAGCCGGTGTACAATATTGTTTTGCAATGGTAATGCATCATTTAAGCATTACAAATTACCTTTCTTCAGCTCGCTTACAGCAAAATCTGCCGCACGGGCGGTTAAGGCCATATAAGTTAACGATGGGTTTTGGCAGGCAGATGAGGTCATGGCTGCGCCATCGGTTACAAATACATTTTTAGCATCCCATACTTGGTTGTTGGCGTTTAATACCGATGTTTTTGCATCCTTGCCCATGCGCGCTGTACCCATTTCGTGTATGCCCTGGCCTATGTAATAGGCACTATCCCAGGTGGTTATGTTTTTAACCCCTGCAACTTCAAACATGGCAACCAGCTCTTTAATAATATCCTTGCGCATTTTCAATTCATTCTCTTTCAGTTCTGCATCCATGGCAAGTACGGGCAGCCCCCATTTATCTTTTTTGGTTTTGTCAAGCGATATTTTATTATCGTGGTAAGGCAGTATCTCCCCAAAACCGGTTGCGCCAATACTCCAGCCACCCGGTTCGGAAATAGCATCCTTATAGCCACCCCCAATGCTAAGCTCTGCCACATCGTGGCCCCAGCCCTGCCTGCTGGCACTGCCCTGGTAACCATAACCACGAAGAAAATCTCTTTTATCGCCAAACAAATTGGCAAAGCGTGGAATATAAAAACCATTGGCCCTGCGGCCATAATAATAGCTGTCTAAATGCCCATCAACCGTACCTTGTGCGCCAAGCATATAGTGGTGGTCCATCACATTATGGCCAAGTTCGCCACTGCTGCTGCCCAGGCCATTTTCCCACACATCGGTAGCAGAATTCATAAGTACCCATGCCGAGTTTAACGCAGAAGCATTAAGGAAAACAATTTTTGAACTGAAGGTGTATGTTTTATTGGTTTCAGCATCCAGCACCTCTACGCCAGTAGCTTTCTGCGTGTTTTTATCGTATAATATTTTTGTAACAATGCTCCAGGGGCGCACCGTTAAGTTGCCTGTTTTCATGGCCGCCGGAAGCGTAGAAGATTGAGTGCTGAAATAGCCACCAAAAGGGCACCCCTCCCAGCAACGGTTCCTGAACTGGCAATTGGTACGGCCCGGTATAGCCTCCGTTAAATTGGCTACACGGCCTATAAACATGTGCCTGTTGCCTTTGTAATAATCCTTAATACGTGCAGCCACATCGCGCTCAACTATGTTAAGGTCCATTGGTTTTAAAAAGTGGCCATCGGGCAACTGGGGCAGCCCTTCTTTTGAGCCGCTGATACCCGCAAATTTCTCCACGTATTCATACCATGGCTCCAGGTCTTTATAGCGTATAGGCCAGTCAACCGCCACACCGTCCTTTGCATTGGCCTCAAAATCAAGGTCGCTCCAGCGGTAGCTTTGCCTGCCCCATAAAATACTGCGCCCCCCAAGCTGGTAAGCACGCCACCAGGTAAAAGGTTTTGTTTCCACATACGGACTGTCCTTTTCATTCACCCAATAATCCATAATAGCCTCCTGCGCAGCAGTGCCGTACATGGCCCAGTCCCTCGATATTACCGGGTTATCTGTTTTTTGTTTAAGTGTGGCCCTGCCCCTGTGTTCAAAATCCCAGGGGTTATAGTTGGCGGTTTTATAGTCTTTTACATGTTCCAAATTTCTGCCCCGCTCAAGCATCAACACTTTAAGGCCTTTTTCGGTAAGTTCTTTCGCAGCCCAGCCGCCACTGATACCTGAACCAATTACGATTGCATCATACGTATTTTGCGCTGCTGCTTTGTTGTTGATATTTAATGAATCGCCCGGCATAGTTTTACATTTTAATCAGTTACTTAATATTGTTATATGGTTGATTGTTACAATTCAGTTATCTCTGCTTTTCGGTAAAATATTTCAGCCCCTTCTGATTGTATGGTTATCTTTCCTTCGCTTATACTTGGCTGCTCGCCGCTGTTAACCACGGTGCCGTTTACTTCAAAGGTTATCTTTCCAAACAACGACTTTATGGTTACTGTGTTCCATTGCCCATGCGGCTTTTCAGCATCCACCTTCTTTTTTGCACGGCAATAATCTTTAGGCATGGTTCTTATGCCATCAACTACAATAGTGGCGCTGTCTACCATCCAAAAATCGCCCACATCACCTTCCTGTATCTGGCATTCAATGGAGCGTGGCCATACGGTGTCTTTAGCCGTTGCTGGCACAAAAAATAAAACACCATTATCCCTCCTGGTTGTATCGGCATCCCTCGGCGGATATTTTTTCTCCCCCCATTTAAACTCAACGGTAAACACAAAATTCTTATACACTTTGTTGGTGCATATATAGCCAAACTCTTTGCCCGAAACATGCAGTAAACCGTCTTCCACGGTAAACACTTTATCCGGGTCGTTGTTCTTGCCTTTTGTGGCCAAAAAACTATACCAACCATCCAGGTTTTTACCGTTTAACAATTGCACTGTTTTCTTAGCGCTACCATGCTCTCCACCCTGGGCCTGCACAAAGCCGCTAAAGCAAACCAATACTGCAACAATTAGTATTTTCATGGCATGTTTTTTTAATACTCTTTAGGATACAAGCTGCATATCATTAATGTAGCCCGGTTGCGTCGCATTACGTTCATCTGTATATCCCTGTTAAGCAAAAGCCCTTGTAATAAACATCACTTATTGCTTACCTGTAAGCGCCAGTATTTTTGGTGCATCGTTGTTCATCGCTACAATAACCATGCTCTTTTTACCAAGTTTTATTTCTTTAATATCCCTTACCGCACCGCGTACACTAAGCCCGCTTTTATCGTAAGGCACCGTTGTAAAACCACCCTTGCCATCGCCTTTTAGCAACACGCCGTAACTGGCATCGTAAATACCGGCTTCGGGTTTGCTCTCGTAAAAATTACCGCCCATAAGTATATCCGTTTTACCATCGTTATCAAAGTCCCCGGTGGCTATGCCGTACATGGGCGATAATTGCGCCGCCGCAGGCAGTGCCTTGCGCGTAAAACTGCCCTTGCCACTGTTGATGAACACGCTGCTCTCCATCGTATACGCATCCAGCTTTACGGCTGTTTGCAACTGCTCCGGCGTAAATATGTCTTTTATTGTTTCGTTTTTATAACTCTCGTATTTTAAATACTTCTTTTTAAGGTAGGGCAACACAGCCACAAGGTCGTGCCGTAGGGCCATAGGGTAACTGCTGTCGCCATTGTAACAGGTTATTACCTGCTCCACAGTGCCGTTGC
>CAZRDD010000162.1:0-10077 GCA_964598675.1 uncultured Parafilimonas sp. | reverse complement strand
GATTTTTTGCCCTGTCTAATGCTGATACTGCGATATCTAATACCCAAATATTTTGATAGCCTTTGTCTAAAAGGGCATCTACCAAATTGCTATCGCCGCCGCCAATATCAATAATATTTGCGGTTAAAGGCAAACTGAATAATTCTAAAAACTCCATTGAAGTTTTTGGATACTCCTGAAACCAACTTACTTCGTTGGGGGCTTTGGTAGTGAATACTGTTTCCCAATGTTGTTTTATATCTTCCATAATTTTTGATTTTATTTTCTTGGTATAAAAAGTATTATTGAAATGCCAATTAAGACAACGACTGCACCGATTATATCAAATTTATCAGGTTTGAAATTGTCAATTTTCCATGCCCACAGTAATGCCATCACAATAAAAATACCGCCGTACACGGCATAAGCTTTTCCAAAAGTAGAAGGCTGCAAAGTCATTACATAGCCGTAAATGGCAAGAATGATTGCCCCTATAATGCCATAGCCAATTGGCTTTTGTTCTTTAAGCCAGAGCCAAACCAAATAGCCACCGCCAATTTTACAAAGACCTGCCAATACATAAAATAGTAATGATTTGATTGCGTCCATTTTTATACTTTTTTTTTGTTACTCTTCGCCACTTCCTTTTGTAAGCTGTGATAATAAGTAGTATGCTCCTTTGATTACCACTTTTGCATTGGGTGGTATTTCTTCCAAAGGTTTTATTTCGGTAAACCCTACATCGCTTACGCCAATGGTAACAGCAATTTGTTTGTAATGGTTCTTTGATGTTTCTACATAAATGTAATGTTCATCGCCATTGCTTACTACTGCAACGCTTGGCAAGGCACTCGTTTTATAATTGTCAATCTGTATTCTTGCTTCTACATACATTCCTGGCAAAAGGCTTTCTGTTTGTCCTTCAATTTTGGCATGGGCTAAAATGGCTTGCTGGTTATCTTCAAAGGATTTATTTAGAGAAAATATGGTTGCAGGATGTGTGTGGTTTACATCGTTTGCATCGGTAAACATTATTTTGTCGCCAATTTTTACTTTGGAAATGTCTTTTTCAAACAGCGTTAAATCTAAATGCAGAAAGCGATTGTCCACAATGTCAAACAAGATTGTGTTTGCATCTGCAAACTTGCCCATCGTTAAATTGATGTGATGAATAAAGCCGCTGATTGGTGCTGTAACTGGAATGCGGTTGGTAAAATTACTTGTGCTGATTTTTTCTGCATTAATTCCCTGCAATTGCAATTTTGTTTGCAATCCTTTTTGTTTTGCCTGTGCCATGCTTAATTCGTTTTGCACCTGTTGTAAAGTTTTGGTTGCATTTATACGCTCTTCCTGCAATTCTGTTTGGCGTTTAAATTCTGCTTGCAGATAAACCAACTGCGATTTGTTTTCTAAATAATCCTGCTGCAATTGTATTACTTCATTGTTTACAATTGTTGCCAATGTTTGCCCTTGCTTTACAAATGTGCCTTCGGTTACGTTGATTGTTTTTACAATGCCGCCTGTTAAAATACTTACCTGTGCCTGGTTTTGTGGCGGCAGGGTTAGTTTGCCATTTACTTTTAGGATTGATTTTAAATTACGTTGTTCAATGCTGCCTGTTTGCAAATCAATTGCTTTTATCTGGTCGTCTGTTAGTTCAATCTCTGTGGCAGTTGGCTCATCCTTTTTTGCAGTAGTATCTTTTGTTGATGGCTCTGCTTTGGTTTCTGTTGCTTTGTTTTTGCAAGATGAGATTGCAAAAAGCAATGTGATTATGATAAGATATATATATTTCATTATTAAAATTATTTTAGCGGTTTAATAAATAGTTGAGTTGGATAATGGTTTGGTTATAGTTGTTGATGGCAGCCAAATAATCGGTTTTTATTTTGATGGCATCCTTTATGTTTTGGATGTATTCAATGTAACCAATATCGCCTGCTTTGTAACTACGTTGTGCTGCATTGATGATACTTTCAGCCATTGGCAAACCTTCGGTTTGATAATATTTTACCTGCTGTAAGTTTTGTTGCTGCAATTGGTTTTGCTGCAAAAAGAGTGTTGAAATTTCCTGTTGGTTTTTGTCCAATTCTTTTTTTGCAATTTCAGTTTCAAACTTTGCCGCTTGTGTTCGTGCCTTTACACCATTTTTAAATATGGGAATGTTTATACCAACGCTGCCATAATAAAACTGCCTTTGCTTATCTAAACTTTGTGCATTTACACCCAAACTAAATGATGGTTGCCCTTTTGCTTTTTCTACTTTAACCGCTAATTCTTTTGCCGTAACCTGCTGCTGTAAAAATTGTAAAACAGGATGCTTGTTTACCAAACTGCTATCACTTAAATTAATTTCGGGCAGGGCTGTGTACTGCATTGGTGCCTGATACTGCTCTGTGCTACGCATCCACTTTTGCAGGTCGGTTAAATAAAAGGCTACTTCTGTTTTTGCTTTTGCTAACTGTAATTGCAAATCCTTACGTTGAAGTGTTGCATTTATTTTTTCCAACTTATTGCTTTCGCCAACTTGATATTTTTTGTTGGCAAACTTTTCATAGTCTGCAAAAATGCTATCGGTTTGCAACAGCAAATTGTATTGCTGCCAACTGTATAGCCAATAATAATAAGCGTTGGAAACATTGCGTACCAATTCGTTTTTTGTAACTGCTTCGTAACTCTTTGCCAATGTTACATTTTGCTTTAGCAAATCTTTACCTGCTTTGTAAGCATTGGGTAATTTAAAGCCTTGTGCCACGCCAACATTATAATCAAACACTTTACTCTGTATTTGCCCCAAGCCTGTATTGATATTGAAAGGGTCTAAAATAGTTGCCGTGCCTGTTAATGCTTGTTGTTGCTGTGTTTGTAAACTGGCTTGCTGAATGGTTGGGTAATTCTTTGTTGCCAAATCCAACGCATTTTGTAAAGTCAATGTTTGTGTTTGAGCATTTGCATTAAACCCAACTAACGAAAAGATTAACAGCAATATCGTTGTTGCCGTTGTATTTATTTTAATCTTCCTTTTTCTTTTTAAATAAAATAAGCTGTATAAAACTGGCAGTACAAAAAGTGTGAGTAGTGTAGAAGAAACCAAACCACCAATAACAACAGTTGCCAAAGGTTTTTGTACTTCTGCCCCTGCACTGGTGCTGAATGCCATTGGTAAGAAACCTAATGAGGCTACGGCTGCGGTTGCTAATACTGGTCGTAACCTTGCTGCACTGCCTTTTAAAATGCGTTTGGTAATGTCTTCTTCGCCTTCTTCTTTTAAGCGGTTGTAATAACTTATTAATACGATACCGTTTAAAACGGCAACACCAAATAATGCAATGAAACCGACACCTGCAGAAATGCTAAAATTCATTCCCCTAATCCATAATGCAATGATGCCGCCAATGGCTGCCAATGGTATTGCAGAAAAAATAATGGTGGCTTCCTTTGCAGAACGGAAGGTGAGGAACAATAAGAAGAAAATAAGTAATAGCGAAACAGGTACTGCTAATTGCAGCCGTCCTTTTGCTTCCTGTAAGTTTTGAAACTGCCCGCCATAAGTAATGTAATAACCTTCGGGCAGTTTTAATTTTGCATCTAACGTTTGCTGAATTTCTTTTACCACACTTTCTACATCTCTGCCCCTTGTATTTGCTTCAATAACAATTCTTCTTTGTGCATCCTCACGGCTTATCTGGGCTGGGCTGGGAATGAAACTGACATCGGCAATTTCACTCAATGGCACTTGCTTGCCACTTGGTAATGGAATTAGTAACCCTTTTAAAACATCGGCATCGGTATTGGGGTCTTTCTTAATCCTTACCACCAAATCAAATTTCTTTTCGCTTTCGTACACTACACCTGTGTAGCCACCTGCATAAGCTGTGTTTAGCGTTGCGTTTACATCAGCTATGTTTAATCCATATTGAGCAATCTTGTTACGGTTGTATTTTACCACCAACTGCGGCATCCCTACAATTTGTTCTACTTTTACATCAACCAATCCATCAATTCCTTTTACCAGGCTTTTTATTTCATTGGCTTTTGCAAATAGCTTATCCAAGTTGCTTCCGAAAATTTTTATAGCTATATCACTTTTTACTCCGGCAATCAATTCATTAAAACGCATTTGAATGGGCTGCTGAAAAGAAAGATTAACGCCAGGGATAATGTTCATTTTTTCATTCATTTTTTCTGCCAATTCTTCTTTGTCTTTTGCTGATGTCCATTCTTTTTTATCTTTCAGTACCATTATCATATCGCCACTTTCAATAGGCATGGGGTCGGTGGGAATTTCGCTGCTGCCTATTTTGGTTACCACTTCTTTTACTTCGGGAAACTGCTTTACAATTTTTTCTAACTGTGTGGCTGTTTCAATAGATTGTGGCAAACTGCTTCCCTGACGAATTGCAAAGGTTGTTGCAAAATCGCCTTCATCTAATTCTGGTATAAACTCACCACCTAAAGAATTAAAAACGAACAATGAACCGACAAATAATAATAGTGCTGTTATTAAAACTGGTATTCTATGCTTGATTATTCTTTTTAGAAAAGGTTGATACCTGCCTACTAACCATTTCATTACTTTATCTGTAATATTTTCTTTGCCGGCAATTTTTTTATTGAGAAAAAGACTACAAATAAGCGGCACATAAGTAATAGATAAAATCATTGCTCCGATGATGGCGAAACTTACTGTTTGTGCCATTGGCGTAAACATTTTGCCCTCAATACCGCTTAGTGCAAAAATGGGTATGTAAACAATGAGGATAATGATTTGGCCAAAAACTGCGCTGCTCATTATTTTGCTGCTGCCTTCGGTTACTTCTTCATCCATGCTTGTTTGTGATAGCTTCTGCCCTTTAAAATGATGAAAGAATTTGTGTGTTAAACTTTCAACAATGATGACTGCACCGTCCACAATCAAACCAAAATCTAATGCACCCATTGACATTAAGTTTGCACTTACACCAAATAATTTCATCATGGCTACAGCAAAAAGCATTGATAGCGGAATAACACTCGCTACAATTAAACCTGCCCTGAAATTGCCTAAGAAAAGCACCAGCACAAAAATTACAATCAATGCACCCTCTAATAAATTGGTGCTTACCGTATGTGTTGCCCGTTCAATGAGTTTTGTCCTGTCAATAAACACATTAATAGTTAAACCTTCGGGCAAATATTTTTCAATGGTTGCCATTCTTTCTTTAACCTGTTTAATAACATTTACAGCGTTTTCACCTTTCTGCATCAGCACTACACCACCAACGGTTTCACCATTTCCATTTCTTGTCATTGCTCCGTACCGTGGTGCAAAGCCATAGTCAACCGTACCAATGTCTTTTATTAAAACAGGGATGCCGTTTTTGTTGGCGACAACAATATTGTTGATGTCGTCTAATTTTTCTATCAAGCCTTCACCACGGATAAAATAAATGTTTGGCCCTTTATCTATGTAGCTGCCGCCTGTGTTGGAATTATTTTTTTGCAGGGCATTGTACACATCAATTAAAGTAAGGTTCATGGCTGCCAATCTTTCGGGCTTTACACTTACTTCGTACTGTTTTAGTTTACCGCCAAAGCTGCTTACTTCTACCACACCTGCTGTGCCTAAGAGTTGGCGTTTTACAATCCAATCTTGTATCGTCCGTAAATCCATTGCGGTAAACTTATCTTCATACCCTTTTTTGGGAACAATAGCATACTGATAGATTTCTCCTAAGCCTGTGGTGGGTGGAATTAAATCAGGGCTGCCATATTCTTTTGGAATATTTTCCTGTGCCACTTTTATTTTTTCTGCTACCAATTGCCTTGTAATATTCAATGGCATATTGTCTTTGAAAACAATGGTGATAACAGATAAACCGCTTCGGCTGGTACTTCTTAGTTCTACCAAACCTTGCAGGGATTTAAACTCTGTTTCTAAAGGATAGGTAATGAATTGCTCTACTTCCTGCGTAGCCAAATTGGGGCTGTTGGTAATTACCTGTACCTGATTGTTGGTAACATCGGGCAGGGCATCAATGCTTAACTGGGTAAATGAGTAAATGCCCCAAAGCATAAAAATACCCAACAATACACCAGTTGTCAGTTTATTGTGAACTGAAAAATGAATGATTTTATTAATCATGTTTAATTTCTATTTGGTTAGATGCTTATAGAAGTGCCAAATTCTTTCGGCAATGGCTGCTAAAAGAATAACACAACACAAGGTTATAATAATGAACTTAATTACTTTAATTGCCAAAGGCTGTTGGGCTTTCTTCGGCTTTTTCTTACTCGCCATATTGTATGGGATAACATGAATAATTGCCACACTGCAAACAGCATGTATGTAAGGCAAAATCAATAAAGTGTAATTAAGCTACTTTGGGAGGTTGCCAAATAGAGAAGGAGATATTTGTACGAAAAGAGGGTGTATGAAAATGGTATTTCACAGATTGAAATACTATTTTAAGTATACTGTAATGCGGTAGGGTTTGATGAAACGCAGATGCTGCACAGCAAGAGCAATTACAAAATGGTGTACAAATATCGTTGTTATTTTGTTGCTGTTTGTTATCTGCATTAGCCGAAATCCTTTGCTCTCCATTTCCAATAGACTCCTGACTGTCGGCACATGGGATGCAAGACAGCCAAAGAAGATAAAAGCTCATTATGAAGACAAAAATTTTCATCAGGTGCAAATATAAATACAAATAATGAAACATTGAACCTTGCTACATGGTTGCAAAGATTTAAATTACTTCATAAAAGGTAAGCAAGTTCCGGTGATGATCCAGGACAGGAAACTCTCTGTCTCCCCAGGACTGTTCTTCAACTACAGTATCAGGATTATAAATAGCGCCCTGCTTTTTATATTCTTCAAATAATTCATCTATTCCACTTACTTCAATACGACAACTGGCAGTACCGGCTAAGAAGCTTTCTGCTCCACTACAAATTGGAGCTGCTGCTAAAGCTGCTCCTTTATTTTTCCAGGATTCATCCCCTGATTTCCATAAATGTATTTCCACTTCATCACGGACTACTATAGCGAAACCTCCATCGTGGTGACGAACTGTAAAGCCCAACCTGGTTGTATAAAACTCCATTGATTGTTTTATATCCTGAACAGGAAGAGCTGGTATTCTTTTCTTCATTTTCATAACTAAGAACAACAAGATTTGCTGAGCTGTATTGGGGGGCAAGCTACCGTGCCATAGCTGCAAAACATACAACACTCTCCCTGCTTTGGCTTTAGTATAGTTTCACAATTCGTGCACTTATAAAAGTATTGGCAAGCATCTGTCGGCATTGTTTCTTCTTTCTGAAAAACCGCAAGCTGGACAAATTATAGTTGATTATAGCGTTAATGCCCTTTCTATTTTTTATTAGTTTTTATCGCAGCAGGATTTGCCACTTTTTTTGTGCATGAGTTATCTTTCCCGCATTTCTGTTCTCAATTTTTTTTGTAAAGTTCTATTGGTTTTTTAGTCTGGCCTTTACCTATATATTTTTCAGCGATACCATTCAACGCCTGTATAAATTTATTTTGACTATCCTCGTTCAACTAATCATTCGTTCTAATACGTACCACGCTATTCCTTAATTCGATCGTCTTTTTTGGCTACTAATACTGGCAAATCATTCAGGACACATATCGTTTCCTTTGCCCAATTTAAAATTGAAAATATATAAATTCACCGCCATCAAATACTCCCGTTAATAGAATAATAAATATAAGGATACAATAATATCCATTCCGAATAAGCCAGTATTTATTCGTTGCCAATGTAAACCTGCTGTCAAAGAATTCTTTTTTGAATTCATAAATTGTAAGATAAAAGATACCAAGCAATATAAAGATCATCATTGAAGCATTGTCGTAAAACATAGGCCCCTTGAAAGTGATCATCTTTTTTATGATACTGATTGCCTGGCTAACCGTGTTTGCCCGGAAGAAGATTGATGAAAAAGCAAAGTAGCCGAAAGTGAAAAGTATACCAGCGCTGTCATTCAGCCATTGCGGTGTCTTCTTTCTTATACTTTTCCTTAGTTTCCTGGTAAAGATTTCTACTGCAAGTATAAATCCCTGCAGAAATCCAAATACAATAAATGTCCAGTTAGCGCCATGCCAGAATCCAAGCACTGTAAAGGTTACAAAGCAAGCATAGATTACTGCCCAAATACCCCAATCCCTCTTTGCAATGGCTATGGGATTATAAAAATAATCAGCAAACCATGAAGAGAGGGATATATGCCACCTACGCCAAAATTCAGTCACTGATTTAGCAAGCAATGGCCTGTTGAAATTTGGCATCAGTTCATATCCAAGCATTTTTGAAAACCCAAGTGCCATGTCTGTATAGCCTGAAAAGTCTGCATATATCTGGAACGCATAACAAAGCGTTGCAAAGAACAGCGTAATACCTGAGTGGTGTTCATAATTATTATACACAGCATTTACGTAAATAGAAAGCCTGTCTGCAATTACAACCTTTTTGAAAAGGCCCCAAAGCATTTGCTTTGCACCTAAAGTAAAATTTTCATAAGAAAATATCCGGGGCATTTTTAGCTGTGGCAAAAAATGGTGTGCCCTTTCAACGGGGCCAGCTATGATCTTTGTAAAAAGCAAGAGGTAAGTTACAAAGTGTCCAAAGTTTTTTTCAGCAGGTTCATTTCCCCGTTTTATTTCAATCAGATAACCTATTGCCTGGAACGTTATGTAAGAAATCCCAAGTGGTGCTGCAATATTCAGTAAAAAATCATTTTTTACCGCCCCGTGAGAGATAAGATTAAAAAGGTCAATAAGAAGATTAGCAAAAAAATTAGTGTACTTAAAGAATACTAATATAGATACTATTGTTATGAGACTAATAACAAAAAGATTTTGTTTCTTTTTATCGGAACCTGCTTTTTCGATTTCCATCCCGGCAAAATAGCTAATGGTGGCTACCAGGAATGGGACAACAATAAATCCTGGTTTGGCATAAGCATAAAAGAATATGCTTGCGGCCAATATCCATAACCACCTGTATTTTACAGGCAGCAACCAGTGTATTACAAATACACAAACAAAGAAAATAAAAAATAACATTGAATTAAATATCATTGTCGTACAGGTTTTATTTGCCCGGTTTATTAATAAATAAAGTGATTTTTGATTCCTGTCATAAACTTTTTAATATTCCCCTTTCAGAGTTTATCATTGAATCTATGATAATATTGGTAAGAATTTCTGAACCTGTATGATTTACATGGACCGTATCGTCATAGAGTTTTGAATCATTTAATTCAGGAACACCCTTTGACAAATCAAAAAAAGGAATGTTATTTTTAGCAGCAGTTTCTTTTGCTATTTCCAGTGAAATGTCTTTACCAGTGTAAGTAAAATAAAATGGTGAGCAGGTAAAGTATAATTTGATATTTGCTTTCCGGCATTGGTCAATAAAAGAATTAAAATATTTTAATTTCATACTGTCCACCCCGTATTGAGGCTGAGAAAAATTGACAAATCTTTTTGGCTCATTCAATGAACCTTTTAAGGGTACATAACCTTTAATATCCTCATCAGGCTTTTTAGTAAAATTGGCAAAAAATATTTTTAGAGAAAATGAATTGTATGGGTACGATTGAGATAATAATTTTAGGTTTTCAAAAGGGCTTTTAAGCAATAGCACTTCCCTCATTTCAGGATGGTCTTTATAGAGTGGCAGCAGGCAGGACAGTCTTTCATTAGAAGCTGAAGATTCCATAAACATTCTTCTTTCGCATTCCAGGAGAATAACTTTGGGATGATACCTTTTGAAAATTCCCTCCATAATGGCATACTCATATAAAAAAGATTGTCCGTCCCGTCCTACGTTGTAGCAGCTTAGGTGAAGTCTTTGTTCAAAAAAAACAGGGTTGTATTGCTGCTGCGCCCTTGACGCACCAAGCAGTATTATATCTGCCTTAGTATCTTCAACAGAATATCTTGTGCGATACTCCCAACCACTTTTTTGCTTTTTGTATAACCCGTGGAAGATTTTTCCAATGATAAAGTCAGTCGAGATTATTAAAAGAAGAAATGCAGCTACTTTTGTAAGATTGTAGTGCTTGCCATCTTGCTTTTTAAACTTT
>CAZRDD010000161.1:2913-10124 GCA_964598675.1 uncultured Parafilimonas sp. | reverse complement strand
TATTACCATGCGGTCCATCCACCATCAACCACCAGGTTATGGCCCACAACGTGGCTGCTTGCATCACTTGCAAGATAAACTACAGCACCACGCAACTCCGTTTTATCACTCATGCGGCCAATAGGGTTAAGTTGCTGAAACCTTTCTAAAAAAAGGCCGGTATGGCCATTAAATATTCCGCCCGGTGTTAGTGAGTTTACCCTTACGCCTTTTGCAGCCCAAAGTGTTGCCAAATATTTGGTTAGGCCAATTACCCCGTGTTTACTTACTGAGTATGCCACCGGCTGCGATATGCCTGTGCCCGGATAAATATTATGGTTAGGGCTTACTACACCGTAAAGTGAAGCAAGGTTAATAATAGAGCCTTTTGCTTGTTTAAGCATTTGCTTGCCAACCACCTGGCAACCTAAAAAGGTACCTGTTAAGTTTACATTCATAATTGCATTCCAGTCTTCTAAGGGAAAGTCCTCAAAACCCGTATCAAAATTGGCGCTCTTACTTTGGTTGGTAAAGCCAGCATTGTTTATCAATATATCAATATGCCCATATTCGGCAATAATATCATCGGCCATTTTTTGCCAGCTTTCCCTGTTGGTTACATCGCAAAACATTGCTGTAGCATTTATACCCTGTTGCTTTAGTGCCAATGCTGCTGCTGCACATTTATCAAAGTTAAAATCGGCCAGTATTACAAATGCTCCGTTATTGCCCAGTGCAATCGCATGCTCTGTGGCCAGTAAACCGCCCCCACCTGTAATAACTGCCACCCTGCCCGTAAGGTCAAAAAAATTAATTGGAGTCATAATGGTCAATTAAAAATTCTACGATACTAAAATCCACCTCTGTATCAATGTCAATGGCGCGTTCCCTTGGAATGGGGAAAATTTTGCACCTGGCCTTGCTCCAATGGCTGTAATTATACAGTGCTTCTTTTTTTACAACATAAGCCGCTGGCGTAAGGCTATAAACCGCCGGAGCATCCTGCCTGCGTACAATTGGCTTTTCCGATTGTTTTACAATATGCGCAAAGCCGTCATCGCTAATTTCCATCATATTAAAATATGGGTTTCGCTCAGGCTCATAACCAGTAATTATTACATCTGCCGCAGGGCTGTTAAGGGCAAGTTGCACGGCGCCATCAATATCTTCAGGCGTTTTAAGCGGTACGGTAACATCCATATCGGTAATGTAATCCACTTTTGCACCCGTAATTTTTTCATATTCTTCCACTGCATGTATAAAAACCGGCCATTTTGAAGCGGTATCCGATGCCAACTCTGGCGGGCGCTCAAAAACTGTTTTTATACCGGCAGCTTTAGCTGCGTTGGCAATTTCTTCACTATCAGTTGAAACAATCACATCATCAAGCATTTTACACTTCAATGCCGCCTCAACTGTATAAGCAATAAGCGGTTTACCTTTAAGGGGCCTGATGTTTTTGCCTTTTACACCTTTCGATCCCCCTCTGCAGCATATAGTACCTAAAATAAACATGGTTGAATTATTTTATGAAAGAGCTGACAGTTTTATAATATTGTTTGATGCGTTTGATTGTTTGGCCGCTTCAACAATAAGCTGGCTTTCCAATGCATCGTTAAGCGATGTAAGCCTTTCATCAGTATTGTTCTCCAGAAAAGCATGTACAATAGCTTTAAACTTGTCATTTCTTTCAAAACCTGTATAGTCGAAAATATCTTTTACACCCTCATGTGTACTCCATTCAACCTGGTTTGTTACAAGGTTTGCAGTAATACTGCCTTTTGTACCCGTAAATATGCAATGCCTTGTAAGCTTTGGCTGAAGGTAGTCAAGATGAACAGTACCAATTGTGCGGTTTTTAAATTTAAGCAAAACTTCAGCTACTTCCTCAGTTTCTATTTCAAGTGTGCCGCTGTTGGTATGCCAGCATGCAACGGAATCTACATTGCCTGTAAGCCATCTTAAATAATCAAATTCATGTATAATGTCTAACAATACTCCTCCACCGGTTTCAATTTTTGCACTCATACCTTTCCGGTGGTCTTCGTATGGCCTCCAGGCAGGCAGGTATTGGCCAACAAATGCATTTACCGCTACAACCTTGCCTATTATTTCATCCTGTAGTAACTGCCTTATTTTTTGAATTCCTGGGTCAAAATGCAGGTCGAAACCTACTTTTATATTATTGTTGTATGAAGATGCCAGCTGTAAAACTTCCTTAATATTAATGATACTGTGGCTAAGGGGCTTCTCTACATATATGTTTTTAACCCTGTAATGAAGAAGCTTTAGCAGGCATTCAACATGATTTGAAGTTGGGGTGCATATAAAAGCTGCATCAAATGCTGATTGCGAAAAGGCATCTTCAATATTGTTAAAAACTTCAATACCAAAAAACTCTTCAATAAGTGGCTTACTGGTAACAACGCATACATTGGTATAATGCATTGCAAGCAGGTTTCGCAGGTGCCTTTTGCCTATTGAGCCCAAACCAATAACTAATATTTTCAGGATATTTGCTTGTGTGTATGTGAAACAAATGATGCGGGAAATTCAACCACCAATACCTGCCCAAGGCTCTCAAGTTTTACATAAATTTTTTTATGGCCTAACTTTAAAATTGTTCCTGTGTTATCCATAAACACACCCTGGCTAATTATTACTTTTTCATTTTCCCTGAAAGACTGAACAGATTGTATCGAAATAGCTGCGTCTTCTTTCAGGTATAACTTTATAGCTTCAATTTCTTCGTCTCTTATAACAGCGGGTTTGCTTAAGTAGTGTACATAATTTAAAACTCCTTCAGTTTGTAAAACTGTTAACCGTTGTGCTGGTGTAATATTTACAAACACGTACGAACTAAACAAAGGCAGTTCCACTACTTTTTTCCGGTCGCTCCATTGCCGCATCGATTTTTGGACAGGGCACCAACTGCGGATACCTTTTTGTAAAAGCACCTTATCTACCTTTTTTTCCCAACGGGGTTTGGTATAAACGGCCATCCATTTTGCTTCTTCATTCATATTGTTGCACAGCTCCGCTATCTCACTCACAAAGTGTAATAAGTAAACAAATTATTTTAACGATTCCTACTTCCTAAAAAGCCTGCGTAACAGCCCTTTTTTTGTGCTGTTATTTTTATCTTCAACATAATACCCCGAACCATAATGATAGCCATACCCGTAACTGTAGCCGTAGCCATAGCCATAACCATAACCAAGGCCCGATGAAGCTACAATGCCATTTATTATGATGCCCAGGTTATTAAATTTCTTTTCAGCATAAAGTTTTTCAACAAACTTTACCGTTGTTTTATAAGAGTATTTATGCCTTAGTATAAATAGTGTTACATCTACTTTATGGCCAAGCATAAAAGCATCTGCCACCAACCCAACCGGCGATGAGTCAACAACTATATAATCATAATTTTCTCTCGCATACTCAAAAAGCCTGGCTATTTTATCACTCATTATAAGCTCGGTAGGGTTGGGGGGTATTGGCCCGGAGGTGATAACGTGAGCGTTTGGTATGCCCGGTATGCTGGTAATTATTTTGTCAAAAGGTGTGCCGTCGGATACAATGTAATCAGAAAGCCCATAGGCGTTTGTTAAGTTTAAGTATTTGGCAAGTTTGGGCTTGCGTAAATCCATTTCAATAAGCAGCACTTTTTTATTACCTGTAACCAGGCTGCCTGTAAGGTTTAACGAAACAAAGCTTTTACCTTCTCCACTCATAAACGAGGTTACCAATATTAATTTGGCTTTGTCTTCATTTATAAAATATTGCAGGTTGGTTCTGATAAGCCTGAACTGCTCTGCCAAAACATTTCGGCTTTGAGGGTTTATTATAACTTGCTTAATCTGTTTGTTATATGAAAGCTCTCCTAACATTGGGGCCCTGGTGCCGGTTTCAACTTCTCTGCGGTCAGCAATCCTGTTATCAAAAAAGTCTAACAAAAGCATTATAACTATTGGCAAAAAAACACCGATTAATATGGCAAACATCCTAATCTGGCTTGCCTGGGGCTTAACCACTCCCTGGTCGTGCGCACTATCAACGACCCTGGAGTCTCCAACAACGGCGACTAACGAAAGTTCAGCCTCATATTTTTTCTGCAGCAGAAACAGGTATAACTGTTCCTTTACGCTTATTTGCCTTTTTAGTTTAACAAGTGCTCTTTCCTTTTCCGGTAAAGCGGCAAACTGGCTGCTGTATCTATCGTAATTTTTGTTAATGTCATTCAACCTGGTATAAAAACCTTGTTTTACACTTTCAATATTAATCAGTATTTCGTTTTTAAGGCCGTTCAAATCATTTCTTAGCCTTAAAGCCAACGGGTCTTTTTCGGCGCTCAGTTTTGCCAGGGTATTATAGTTAATAACAGCGTCGTTGTACTGGGTTATTAGTTTTGTTAAAGTAACATCTAATACCCCGTTGTTAGATGGGATAATTGCGTAGCTTACTTTGGCCTGTTTAATATAATTGGCAACACCTTCCAGTAATTTTATCTGTTGCTCCTGGTCTAAACGGGTGTTGTCTGCCTGGTTAACTTTCTGCAGGTATTCGTTGCCTGCCGTTGTTATATCATTAATTCCGTTTTCTCTTTTAAAAACGCTTTCATTTATTTCAAGCGTATCCAGTTCACTTTCAACTTCATCAACGCGGTCCTTTAAAAATACATTGGTTTTATTTGCACCCTGCTTTTTATCAATAAGGCCTGCCTGGTTAAAAGCAGCAACAAGCGTATTTATAACATCTATTGCCCTTTGTGGTACTTCATCTATGGTTGAAATTTCAACGGTACCACCCATATCGTGCGATTTTCTTACATCTATCGTTGCTTTTATTCCGTTTGCAACAGATCTTGTATCTCTTATAAACAAATTATACCCCTTAGAATTGGGTTTTATTTCATCATTTTTTATAAAATATACCTTGTGATCATCTATATCAAATGTATCTCCGTAATTGTGATAGCTTTTTTGCGTACCCTTTGATATGTAAAAATTATTCTCAGTAAAATGTACTTTGTACGAAGCCGGGGTATAAGGTATAGTGTCTTTTCCTACAAACTTTATAAATACAGGTGTTGTTTTGCCATAAAGGGGGGAGGAGGCTATTCTGCCTTCTGTTATAAACTGAAATTGGAGGTGTAAAGAGTCAACAACAATGCGAGACATCTCGTATGACTGCAGAATGTCAATTTGGTCCTGAACTTCTTTACTGCCGGGCATTACGCCAAGCTCCCTGATTATGTTATAATCGGGCGAAGTTTGTTTGTCGTCCTTTATTAAAAGTTGGGCGGTTACCTTGTGAACCTGCGCCGTGTACCTTAAATAAAGAGTTGCAATGGAATATGATATTAGTGTTGAAATTAATATCCAAGGCAAAAAACCAATCAGTTTAAATATGAATTTTTTTATATCAAACTGCTGGGCTGGGGATACGTTTGAGGTATCGTTTGTTTCTGTATCTGCAACCGGGTAACTCATTACTATTTTTTTAGAACCAAAATAATTGCCAAAATACTAGCTACTGTAGCAATAAATGTTGATGTACGGGATACGTTTTCTGTTACTGATTTTAAAGCCCTGGCCTCCACATATATTACATCATACCTGTTTATATAGTAGTTTTCAGAATTTAAAATGTTTTTATTGGTAAGGTCAACGGTAATAATTTTTCGCTTGCCATTCGTATCTCTTATAATATGCACTTTTTCAAACCGTCCAAAACTGGTAATGTCACCTGCCTGGGCAAGTGCTTCAAAAATACTAATTTTGTCTCCGGCTGCAACATAGGTTCCTGGTGCTTTTACCTCGCCAATTGCTGAAAACCTGAAGCTGTTGAATTTTACACTTACAATGGGGTCAACCAATAATTGGGTGTACAAAGCGGTAAGTGTATCTTTTGCTTCATCTTTTGTTAAACCTATAAGCTTAACTTTGCCAATTTTAGGCAAATCTATATTACCGTTTATATCAACAATATATTGCTGCCCGCCGGTTGTTCCTGCAACGCCTCCGCCTAAGTATTGATTGATGTAAGCTACCGTTTTTTCGCTTTCGCCCCCAACCCTAATGTCTAATATATCATTTATTAATATTACCGGCTGAGGAACTTTTAGAGAGTCCAAATCAACCTGTGATGCCTGGGGAAGGTTATTGATGTAGGTAATACTTTTAGGGCTTACACATGAATTGAGCCATAAAGAAGCAAGAGAACATATTGTAAAAATTATCAGCAGGCCTTTATAGTTTTTTTTCATGGTATACTGTATTAAAGCTGAAGGGTTACAACATTTTTAAAGGTTTCAAAATCAGCATATTACTATATGTGCGTATTTTTTTAAACCTACACTTATTTATTGTTAACGCTTCATTTACAAATATATAGATATAAGGGTTTTAAAGTGCCTATTTAAGCAGAACTTAATTTTTTAAAACACAAAAGCCTCCGTCTAACGGAGGCTTTTGTGTTTGCCTAAACCTATTTTTATCTTCTACTTTTTTACAGTAGTTGAGTTTAACTTATCTGCTATATCGCTTACTATATTAAAGCTTTCGCTTACGTATATATCCCGCTGAATTAATTTTAGCCATTGCTGGTATCTTTCACCTTTGGGTTTATCCGGGTTGTTATAAAATTTGTCGTGGTCAACCGCAACAGGCTGAATGTCTATTGCTTCTTTTAATTTTTGCATGCTGTCGTTCTGGCGCACCCTATCCCTGATGCTCGCCTGTTCCTGCTTGTATTTATCAATGTTCAGTTCAAATTCTTTATCAACATTTTTGCTTAACCAGTCAGTATTGGCTTTAATAGTGCTGAATGCAGGGTTTTGTTCAATCCGTTGTGCTGCTTTTTGTTCTACAGAAGTCCAGTCAAAATCGTTTTTCCAAAGGGTGTAGTCCGATTTTGTAATCTGGTCCCATTTCAAAGCAGAAGGCTGGTCTTTCTCCCTGAACTTGATATATTCATACTGGTCAGGTATTATGATATCTGGTGTTACGCCTTTTAACTGTGTGGAATTTCCGTTGATGCGGTAAAATTTCTCAAACGTTAACTTTAATGCACCATACTCGGTATAGCCGGAGTTAGGGTCAATAGGGCGGCCAAGGGGCAGATTTTTTTGTACTGTACCCTTGCCATAGGTAGAGGTGCTGCCTATAATAATACCCCTTTTATAGTCTTGAATGGCTGCGGCAAATATTTCGGAAGCAGAAGCGCTCAAT
>CAZRDD010000161.1:0-2903 GCA_964598675.1 uncultured Parafilimonas sp. | reverse complement strand
CATCGTAAAGCACGGATTGTTCCTTGTCGCTAAGGGTTGAAGGGGCTCCATCCCTGTCTTTTACCTGAACAACTGGCCCGCTTTTAATAAAAAGCCCCACCATTTGTACTACCTCATACAGGCTGCCGCCTCCGTTGGTTCTTAAATCCAGAACGATACCGTCAACATTCTCGGCTTTTAACTTTTTAATTTCTTCCGCCACATCTGCCGAGCACCTTCTGCCGTTGGGGTTTTCAAAGTCGGCATAAAACTCCGGTAAATATATATACCCAATTTTTTTGTTGCCGGTTTTGGCTACAGCACTTCTGGCAAAAGATTCATCCTGTATAATCTCGTCCCTTATAAGCGATACCACCTGTATGCTGCCATCCGCTTTCTTCATGGTTAGCTTAACCTCGGTACCCTTAGTACCCCTTATTATTTTTACCACGTCCTGTACATCGTACCCAACTAGGTCGGTAGGCTCGGCATTGCCCTGGCCTACTTTTAAAATAATATCGTTTACCTGCACCTGTCCGCTCTTCCAGGCCGGGCTGCCAGGTATTAAAGTAGCTATTTTAATAAGATTATCCTCTTCTTTTAACTGGGCACCGATGCCAAAAAAGTGGCCGCTCATTTCTTCGTCAAACCCTCTTTTTTCAACCGGGGGAAAGTACTCGGTATGGGGGTCCATCAGGTCGGTAATGGTATTTACAAATGAGCTGAATTGCTCATCGGGTGTAAGCTTAAGTTTTATGCGGGCATAGTTTTTATTAAGTGCTGTTTGCACTTTAGCCCTTGCTTCTGCTTCAAGCTGCTGGTTGGTTTTGCTGGCAATGCTGTCTACCGTTTTGTTTTTATCCCGGTAATTAAGCAACTCTGTATATTTCTCAAGGGTTAAAAACTTAGCCCTGAGTTTCCAAACTTCTTGTTTGCCTTTATCACCGTTGGGAAAATCAACCTTTTCTCCGTCAAGCTGCACTTTTTCGTTAGTAGTAAAATCAAAAGGCTTGGCCAGAATAGCGGTATATACGCCAATGGTTTCATCCAGGCGTTTTAGATAAATTTTGCCAGCGTCAGGAAAAAACTGAATTGGGCCAGCTTTAATTTCTTCGTCAAGCGAGGTTTCGTATTTTTTTAGATAGGTAATATCTTGTTTTTCAAAGATGTCCTTATCCGGGTCGAGTGAACTAAGGTATTTATTAAATACTTTTACTGAAAAAGAGTCATCTATGGCCTGGGGGCTAAAATGGCGGCTTTCTAATATCTGCCCTATGGCGGTTAACAGTCTTTGTTGTTTTTCAAGCGTTGGTTCTTCATGGTTCCTTCCTTTAAAAGCCCAGAAGATTGAGCCAAATACAACTATCAGCAATAACGGCAGCACTTTTCTGCTCAACATAATTTTTATGATTTTATTGGTCATCAAATCCAAAAGTACGTGAAAATAACAATCATCATTTACCGTTTGCCTACATTAACAAACGTTTTATCAAAAATTAAGCTTCCCTCGCAATATAAATAAATCCGCTAAAGTTTTGCTGAAATAAAAATTTACCTATATTTGCAGCCCCAAAACGGAGGTTGTAGCTCAGTTGGTTAGAGCGTCAGATTGTGGTTCTGAAGGCCGGGGGTTCGAGACCCCTCATCCTCCCTTCAAAAAGAAGAAATCCCGTAAAACAACAGTTTTACGGGATTTCTTCTTTTTATGGTGTTACAAGCTCATTGTATGGCCTGCGTTATTGCTTTATAAGCATAATTTTTTCACTACCGGGTATTGCATTAAAGTTTATCATGTTTCCCTCTTTTGTAAATGGCAGCTTATTGCTACCCTGCTGTATGCTTTTAACCTTGTATCCGTTTGTGGTTAGCTGTATGGTTAATGGCGTATTATACACCTGGTTGTTACCAAGGGTATCAGTTAATATAAATGCAATTTTACTCCTGTTTTCAAACGCAATGCTAAGTGTAGCGCCGTCTCTTTCTCTTATATATTTAATAATCTCTCCAAAAGGAGCTATCCACAAATCATTTTTGCGCTTGTTTACTTCGGCAAGTTGCAAGGCAAAAGCCTCCTTTTTTACAATAATCCAGCCATTTTCAATGCCGTGATAAGTGGGTACGTACCAGCCGCCAGCCGCTATTGTTTCATCAAGATGGGCTGGAAACAAGCTTTGGGAAATTGAGTCTGCAATCATATCGCTGTTTACTTTATAGTAGTCGTTGGCAGCGTTGGCAAAATGGTATGTATTGTACGGCAGTTTGTTATTACGTGTAGCCCTTGCACCCGTAAAAAACCGGGTGGCTATATTTAGCACAACCTGCTCAGAATCAGTGTTGTTACCGCCATCGCCATAAGGATAAGCCATGGTAAAACCGTTTTGCAATAGTATATGTTGGCTAATGGTTTTGTTACAGGCAGCAAACTGGTACGCAATACTGTCTGCACCAAGGCTGTGCAGGTGGGGGTGGGCAAGGGTATGATTGGCAATTTCGTGGCCGCTGTCGGCGGCATCCATAATGGGCTGCCAGCTTTTTAACTGCGGTTCAACAAAATTGGAAATAATAAAAAAGGTGGAACGGAAACCATATTTATTCAACATGGGCACTGCTACAGTAAACTGGCCGTTAATAGCATCATCAAACGTAAGCGATAAAGCTGCTTTTTTACCGTTTAGCCAGGGGGCAATTGTATAGCTGGGTTTGTTTTGCTGCGCCCAACAACTGGTTGTTGAGAAAAACAGCAGGCCCAGCAGGAGCATATATTTATGGTGTTGCATTACAAGGCAAGTTATTTAAAACAAAAAAGAGGAACATCAATTTCCTCTTTTTTGTTTTACAGCATACTGTTTTTATCTACAGCAGGCTAAAGGTAATGGGCAGGTTATAATAGGTTTTTACGTTTCTGCCCTTTATGCTACCTGGGG